>CAZRFG010000031.1:0-17337 GCA_964599205.1 uncultured Victivallaceae bacterium | reverse complement strand
CGCTCGCATCAAGGGCAAGCAGCCGGTAATCGAGCTTGTCGCCGAAGCCGACCCATTCGTTGATGCCGTTGCCGTAGCCGAGTGGAGAGACTTCGCCGAGGTTCTGCCAGAGATCGTCCGCGGCTTCATTGGCACGGGTGAATTGAATGCCGCCGACGGTGAGATCGTACCGGGTATTCTTGCCGCTCGCCGCGCCGGGGGCTTCGACCGCGACGCAATAGCGTTTGGCGCAGTCGAGCAGCAAACCGGTGATTGAGCCGGAGTCGTTGGCGATGACGTTGCCCTGTTTGTCGAACTTCGGCGTGACGGTGATCGACTTGAGCGATTGGAGCGATTCCACCCCTTTGCTGTTGGTGACGATTTCATAAACAGTCACTTTTGCGGCGTTTTCCAAGTTGCTCACCGTGAAGTTATAGGAGCCGGAGGCATCCAGCTTGAGCAACCTATAATCGAGCTTGTCGCCGAGTCCGACCCACTCCTCGCTGACTGTCGTTTCCGGCGTCGCCTTCAGGTCGGGCGCGGCAGCCCAGTCGTTGTCCTCCGCCTGCTTTTTGATCACAGTGATTTTGAGGCCGGTGACGAGGTTGTTCTTTTCCCCCTCGACGCCTTCGTCGACGATGTCGCCGGCATCGAGCATGCCGCCGAGATAATAGGTCCCGGCTTCCCAGTCCGCGGTCGAGATCACGCCTGCCGCGGTCAGCGTTTTTCCGGCAGCGACGGCGGCGACGGCGATTTCGCCGACTTTCCGGTCCGCGGTGGAAACGGTGCTGTCGACGGAGCGGTAGATCGCCAGCAGCGAAGCGCCGGCTTCCGCATTCCCCTTGTTTTTGAGCGAGACGGAGAGGTTGAGTGATTGTCCGGATATAACCGTTGTGGTGGAAACCTTCAGCTCCGCCGTCGGAGCTAGGTCGGGCGCCGTGGCGGCATCGTTGACCGTGAAACTGCTGCCCGAAGTCCAGGATTCGCCGTCGGAAATTTTGACCCGCCAGTAGTAAGTTCCGGATTCGAGAATGGCAAAGGATTGGCTGAATGATGAAGTCGCATTCACTTTCGGGTTGCTGAAATCTGCATTACGGTCAATCTCAATGGCGTATTTGGTCGCGCCGGCGACCTGGTTCCAGGCCAAAACGACGCTGTGGCCGTCGACCGAAACTGCGGTTGAGCCGAGCGTCGCTGCGCCGTCGTCGTCGAACTGGGGGGCGGTGATTTTGGTCGTCACCGTAAAACTGTCGCCGGCGGCCCACTCTTCGCTCCCGGCCGGGCAGACCCGCCAGTAATAGGTGCCCGCGGCCAGTACGGCGAAAGCCTGGCTCGGCGACGGTGAGTCGGCAAAGACCGGATTGGTGAAGTCGGCATCGGAAGCCACTTCGATGTTGTATTTTTCGACTCCGTCGACACGGTTCCAATCGAGCAGCACATTGGGTCCGGATACCGCCGCCGCCGTCGAGGCGATGGTTTCCGCGCCTTCGTCGGCGAAGTCGGCGGCGGTGATTTTGCCGCTCACGGTGAAACTGTCGCCCGTGGTCCAGTCTTCGGCATCGGAGGTTTTGAGCCGCCAGTAATAGGTGCCGGAGGCTAGCACGGCGAAAGCGCGGCTGGTCGAAACCGAATCGGCGAACTCGAGGCTGCTGAAGTCCGCATTGTCATCGACTTCGATATTGTACTTGCCCGCCCCCGCAATGTCACTCCAGTCAAAGACCACGCTGTTACGGGTGTCGAGCTCGCTTTCCACCCCGGGACTGAAGTTGTAGGTCGGTTTTACGGTACAGATGTAGACCTCTTTTTGATCGGTGCCGATCACCGTGGTGTTACCGGAAAGCGCCACCGAAGTGCCGAAGTAAACATTTTCCGCAGCGTTGTCGGCCGCCAATTTGAGCTCTTCGTAGGATTGACCGTTCCAGCGGTAGAAAAAGGAGCATCCCGCCTGATCATGATTGCCGACGGTCGAGCCCGGCGCTCCGACCGCGATATTGTCGCCGTCAAACGAGATTGACGCGCCGAAATTCAGGGTCCCCTCGCTCTCTGACTCCAGTGTGGTCGACAGCTTGTAGTTACTGCCGTCCCAACGGTAGATATAGACGCGTCCGTTGCCGCTGCAAGCTCCCACCGCGACCGCGTCCCCGGAGACCGCCACCGCGCACCCGAATGAATCGTACGACGAGCCTTCGCTGTTTTCCAATTTGTATTCATGGTAGGCAGTTCCGTCCCAGCGGTAGACATAAGCGCTGCCGGACCAATCACCGAAGAGGGCGGTTCCCTGCGCGGTGACCGCGACGGTCTCCCCGGAAACCGCCACGCACATGCCGTACGCGTCCTGGTACCGGCCGTCGGACGCCGTCAATTTGATTTCGTCAACGGAGTTTTCGTTCAAGCGGTAGACATAAGCACTGCCGCAATCATTGAAATGATGGTCTTCGCCGTCGACGAGCCGGTCGGCGTCGCCTTTGGTGGCCCCGACCACTACGATATTTCCGGAGACGGCTACCGACGCGCCGTAATAGTCTCCCTCGACCGCATCGGACGCGGTGAGCTTGAGCTCATCATAGTCGGTGCCATTCCAGCGGAAAACATAGGCGCTGCCGGTCGCGTCGCCGGCGCCGTACGCACCCGCAATCACGAGGTCGCCGTCAACGGCGAGGCTTTCGCCGAAATAGTCATAAGCTTCGGCATCGCTGGCGGAGAGTTGATAAAGAGTGCGGGAATCGCCATCGGGGCGATAAACATTTAATCCGCCCATTCCCTCGAGTTCCGCCGCCGCCGCAATAATGTTGCCGTCAAAGGCTACTTCAAAGCCGAATCGGCCGTCATCGCCGGCGGGATTGGCCAGTTTGGTGATTTTGACCGGATTGATGGCATTCACCGTGAACTGCCGGGTTTCGCTCCAGGCGGAATGATTGCCGAACGCATCGATGGCGCAGACCCGTGCATAGTAAGTGCCGTTAGCCAAGTTGCGGGAGTCAAAGCTGGCGCCGGAAGCATTGGACGTGAGGTCGGTGCAGTTGCTGAACGCCGCGTTATTGTCGATTTGCAGAACATAGGACACCACCTGGTGGTCGTCGTTCGGGATGTTCCAGGTGAATTTGGCGTCGTTGGTGGTCATGCCGTCGTCGCCGGACATGTAGATGGAGGCCGTCAGTCCGGTGGGGGCGTCCGGGGCGCGGTAGTCGAGATAAAGACCGGAAAGATATTCGGTGACGACGCCGATGTTATTGGGTAGACTGCTCAGCGAATACCAGCCGTCTTTGCTGCCGCCCCAGCCGAAATTGCAGTGGAATTGTTTGTTGGTTGAGTTGTAGCCGTCGATGATGAAGGCGTGGGTATCGGTCATTGCCAGCACCGGCGCGCCGGAGTTCACGTTGAGGATGATATCGTTGATACTTGCGGCGGTGGAGGTGCCGCCGAGCTCGTAACTGTATTGCTCGAAATAATTGCCGTTCACCGCCGCGAAGCCGAGCGAATAAAAAAAACTGCCGACGTAATTGGAGTAAGCCACCGTTTCCCCCGGCCGGTACTGGGAGTGCAGTTTGACTCCGACTCCGAAACTGAACGCGGCGATTTCATCGGCGTTGAAATCGTAATCGATGTCGGCGAGTTTCTGACTCAATGCGCTGAACGAAAGGAACGAGTAGGTGGCGGCATCGCCATCGATGAAAATCAGCGACGAATTATAATCGAAAGCGGTTCTGTAGTAGGCATAAGTATCGTTGTCGGCGGAGAAACTCAGTGAATCGACGGTGAGGTCGGCTTTGTTTTTGACCTCCTGGTTGCCCCAGTAATAGACCAATTGGGCAACGGCGGTGGCGACGCAGCCGACCGGGGTCCGGGTCGAAGCGATATACGGCGTATATTGGTTGAAGGAAATGGAGGAAGTGCCGATTTTGCCGGTTTGATTCCAGGTTCCGAAGGTGATGAGGTAGCTGGCTGCGGCGTAATCGCTCAGGTCGGAGGCGGCGGTAACCGTGGTGTCCTGATGCCGGTACCCGACCAGGTGCGCCGCTTCGTGGGTGATGACTTCGGTCAGGATGGCATCCGAGTCGATTTTGTCGGCGAAGACAAAGGCAGCGTCGGTTTTCAGCTGATTGCCCGCATCAACGGTTTCCGCCACGCCGAGCATGTCGCCGTACGGAGCAAAAGCGGTTCCGGTGCTGCCTATGTAGATGGTGGAATATTCTTCTTCCGGCTTGTCCACCGTGAAGGTGATGCCGGATCCGGCAAAGGTGGTATTGAGCGCGTCCACGATGAGGCCGATTCGGGCGTTGGACAAGCCGGAGTCGGCGACGGTAATGTGGTTGATCGTGAGCCCGGTTGCCCGATTGTCATAGGACACGTTCGACGCGCCGTCGAAGTCAAGGTAAATCATTTGCCGGCCGGAATATCCGGATTCCGGATCGACCGGCTCCAGACTGTTTAACTGCAGCGACCTGACATTCATGATGACGTCCCCGTTTTTGGCATTTTTCGTGATGATCCGCTATTTGCTTTCTTCGAAACGGAAATCGGGGTGCCGAACTCACAAGATGACAAATTCACCTGGAGTTCTCATCCTGATACAATCAAATCGAAATGATAAACCGGAAACACCTTTTTCGCCCGCTTGAACTTGCTTTCCAGGCTTGGTCGATGACGCTCGCCGTGACCTCGTAATGAGCTCTTTTGTCGTTGTCAATAAACGGACTAAGTTATTTTATAAAAACATAACACCTTTAAATATAAGCATAAAAAAAGTCTTTGCAAGGACGATCATGTTAAAAAAACGAAAAAAGTAAAATGGCAAAATAAAATTGAGATTTTGCCGTAATTTCGCGGTAAGGCGATGACAAAAGAATCTGGAAGAGGCCGATGCGTGGAACGCGGCGTATGGCGAGTCGCAAACACCGCGGCGCCGGGACCGTTTGCGCGGCCGGCGTATCAGTTCGGAACCTGTGCCGGCCGGGCGTTTCGTCTCACTTTGACGGGGGGCGTCGCCCGGGGGCTCCGGTCAGAAAAGTTTCATCCGCAGCAAACGGGTGTCGAGCGGGAAGTACATCCAGCCGTCCGGCTCGATATGGAGGAACTGCCAGGAGCGTCCGGCGAGGCGGGCGTCCTGGAATACCCGGTCGATTTTGCCGTCGGCGTATGCCCAGAGTTCGCCGCCGCCGAAAAGAAAGTTTTGGCGTTCCGGGCCCATCGCTTCGGGCTGGGTGTAGAAATCACCCTTGTGCGCGGTGTCGAGTTTGCCCGACGCACTGATTTGGCGCGTCGCGGGGTCAAAGACCAGCCAGCGGGTTTCCGCGGGAAGATGGGCGATCGCAAGCACCTTGCCTTCGGCGGTGACGGTGAGGCCGGAATATCTGGTCGCTCCGGGGACGGCGACGCGATGCCAGACCATCCGGTCGGTGGCGCTGTCCCACAAAAAGAGTTCGGCCTCTTTGGCCTTCGGCGCGGCGCCGGTGCCGCCCTCGATCGAACTTGCGCCGCAGAGCAGGGGGCCGCCGGGGATCGCGACCATGCTTTTGATGCTCTGGTCCGGAATCACGTTGCGCTCGAATTTGACCGAGAAATCGCGGGTGTCGAGTTTCATTACGCCACCGCCCAGCGCGCCCTTGCGCGGCACCGTGCCGCCGTAGACGAGGTGGTCGCCGACCCGGGTCAGGCGCTGGATGCGCTCCTGGTCGACGTCTTCGAGCGAACGGATATGGCGCGGATTTTCGCCCTTGGCAATCGGCTTGGCCGGGTCGAAGAAGTTGAGATTGGCGCCGACGTAGCTCGACAGCACCAGTCCGGCGGGGAGGTTGATGATGTCGTAGCACTGGATCTGTCCGTTGGTGATGAAGCCGAGGTCGTTCCCGGTCATTTTGCGCAGGTCGACCGCGAAAATCCGGCCGGGGAACACGCTGCTGCCGTAGAGCACCCCGTCGCGGACTTCGTGCGCGCCGAAGACATCGATGCCGGCCGGTTCGCGATCGGTCGGCACGTATCGGAGTTTGGCGTTGGCGCCGCTGCCGGCGACCATCAGCAAGCCGTTTTCGCCGAAGCGGACGACGCGCTCTTTGCCCACCGCCAGCATCGACGAGTTGCGCAGATTGTTCGGGAATTTGGCGAATTTACGCGGTTCGCACGGGGTTAGATTTTCGCTTCCGCAGCGGAAATATTGGCTGCCGACCTTGGTATAGACCGCGCCGTCGGCTTCGAGATAGACCAGCGGCCGGAACACCCGGTCGGCGATCAGCTGTTTCTGCTGTTCCGGCGTCAGAATCTGCCGGATGGTCCCGGTTTTTAGGTCGAGCGTATAAAGTTCGGGGCGGGCCAGTCCGACCGGGGCGTAGAGAATATCCTGATCGTCGACGGCGGGCAGAATGATGTATTTCTGTTCGGGATCCTTTTGGAGCTGAAGCTGTTCAAAGGCCTTGCCGGTGTTCATGTCGATGCCGACAAGCATGGTGCCGGGGTAGACGCCGACATAGAATTTGCCGTCTCGCGAAATCGCGTAGCCGTCGTGCCAGAAGGCGTTGACGATCGCGGGGTATTCTTTGAGCACCTCAAGTTTGCCGCAGGCAAGGTCGTAACGCAGCACTTTGAGCGGCGAACCGGTGATGATGAAGAGCGAATCCCGCCACGCCGCCACCGCGGCGCGATTGTTGCCGAACGGGGCGAGGTCGATCCAGCGGCTCGGTCCACCGCCGGTATTCTGCCCGAGGATGCCGAACGCGTCCTGGGAGGCAACCACCCCCCAAGCGATCCTGCCGCCGGCCGGATCGCCGGTGACCACGGTGACGTCGCAATCCTTGGCGGCGACCGGGCGACCGAGCGATTCGACCGGATAGTCGCGGCCGTTTTCACCGCGGATGGAGAAAAGCGGTTTGGGCGGCATCGGCTTTTCGGCGGCGAAGAGGGGGGCGATTGCGCCGATCAGCGCGACGGCGGCCAAACCAGTACGAAACATGGAGTGCAATCCTTTTTTTTACTCTAGAGCGGCTAGCGTTTCAGAACGGGGCGACCAGGGTGTGATCCTGACGGCGCAAAGCGGTCAAGGGACGCCCGGCATCGGGCAAAGTGGCGCCCATCCAGGTCCAGAGCGCGATGCCGAACCTTTCGCGATCCTTGACGTCGTTTTCGGAGAAGGCGCCGACGTGGCCGTCGACAAACGCGATGTTGGCCTTGGCGCTGTGCGCCAGCCAAAGCTGGGAGTAACCGGTGGCGCTGTAGTTGTCATGCCGCATCAGCGGGAAGGTGGTGATCCAGGTGGTGGTGCTGTCGCGGAACGCGTCGGCCGCATCGATCAGCTGGGTCGGCTTGAAGCCGGTGAAGTTCCGGTAAATGAGGCAGAATGCCGAAGACGGATCGTCGGTCAGCTTTTTGCCGCTCAACCCCGAGCCGTAGCCGTACCACCCCTGGTTCAGCGCCACCTGGCGGTTGGCGGCGCCGGTTTCCAGAGGATGGCTGGGACAGACGGTGAAGGCGGCGTTGGAGATGTAGTTGCCGCGCACCAGGGCGGTGATGTAATTTTCCTTGTAGCTGTTGTTGGACCACATCCGCGAATCGTTGTCATCGCGGTACATCGACCGGCTCAAGGTGACCTGTTTAAGGTTGTTGACGCATTTGATCGCCTTGGCTTTGTCGCGCGCCTGATTGAGCGCGGGCAGCAGCATCGAGGCGAGGATGGCGATGATCGCGATCACCACCAGAAGCTCGATCAGCGTGAACTCGATCCGGCGCACCGGTGCGGGGAAGCGGAAATCGGCATGGCTGGCATAACTTTTTTTCATGATTTCTCCTGAAGTCGTTACATTTGATATAAAAACACGGGAAAAAGTACAGTGAGTGTTTTTGGGGTAAAAGTTAATTGCCGATAAAACATCTTTGTATCTATTATAGTAAATTGTATCAATAAAGTCAATGGGGAAAGCAAAAAAAAACAAAAAAAATAGTTCGACATGCAAACCGTCGGAAATGGGGAGGCGAATGGAGCGCACTGCTCCCGGAGAGGGCATGTTTTCGGGGAGGGGAGGAGGCGCGGCGACGCCTCCATTGGGTCCCCGGGAAGCAATCGCCGGCGGGTCTTTTCAGAGCAGCGGGGTCAGGCTTTTGCGCATCTTCAGCGCCGGTTTGACTTCGCGCTGGAGCGGTGCTTTGTCGCCGCTCAGGATCGAACGCAGAATCTCCACCGCGGTGGAGCCGAGTTCGCGGCAGGGCTCGACGTACGTGGTCAGAAAGTCATGGCCGGCGGGCCAGCCGATGTCGTCGTAGCCGATCATTGAAATGTCCTTGCCGACGGTCAACCCGGCTTCGAGGCAGGCTTGATGGACGCCGCAGGCCTGGTAGTCGCGGGAGACGATGATCGCGCTCGGCCGGCGGGGCCGGGTCAGCAGTTCCCGGCCGCAGAGGTAGGCGCCGAGTTCGAAATCACGCTCCATCACCGCGATCGTCGCCTCGCTGTGGTCGAGCCCGAGCTCCTCCATGGTTTGATGGTACTGCCGGATCATCTGGGGATAAAAATATCTGTCGGTATTGCGCGCCACCAGCGCGATGTTGCGGTGTCCCATGTCATACAGCATGTGAAGCGTCGAGTCGATCAGGACGGCGCGGTCGACGAAACTTGCCGGCAGGTCGCTGGGGGTTTCCAGCCCGGCGATCACCTGCCGGACGCCGAGTTCGCTGAGCTGCCGGGAGATGTCGGCGCGGTAAAACTGGCGCGCGAAAATGACGGCGGCGTAGTTTTCCTTGAGATAGGCGGGATCGACCGTCCGCATCAGCACGTCGAACGCATCGTAGCTGTAGCCGTAATGATCCAGCCGGTCGCAGATCGCGGTGCCGATTTCCGGGCGGGGGTCGGAGGAGCCGTGGGCCTGATAGATGATGGCGATTTTGGCATTGCCGATCGCCTCGTGCTCAAGCACCTTGAAGCCCCGGTTGGGAACTCGCTGGAGCAACGCGCATTCGCACATTTTGCGCAACGCCGATTCGACGGTTCGCGGACTGGCCGAGTAGTCGCAGGCCAGCACCCGGATCGACGGCAGCATGGTATTGGCTGCGAACTCTCCGCTGCGGATGCGGCGTTCAAGATCGTCGATCAGACGTGTGCTGACTGGAGAACGTCTTTTCTTGGTGGTGTCCATGGCGATTTCCTGAATTAAAAATGGGTTTTGTGACACTAAGAATACAATGTACTAATATTAACGCAAAATGCAAACCGATATTTTATATTTTTGCAAAATTATTACAAAAAAAACGGCCCCTTGCGGAGCCGTTCATTTTCAAGCACAAGAGCGGTCATTCGGTGACCGGAACCAGTACCACGTCGTCGAACCAGGCGGTGCCGGTGTTGTCCTGCCCGTATTTGGACGGACCGAGCACGACCGACAAGTGATCGGTGCCGTCTTTGATGCCGGTGATCACCACGGTATACTCTTTCCAGTCGGTGGTGCCGCGCAAATCATCGATTTTGCCCCCGAGGTAATCGTGCTTTTCTCCTTTGTTGAACATCGCGCCGGCGCGGAAATCGGCGCCGTCCTCGGCGGTTTTGGCCTTGAAGGTCAGCCGGTAGCTTTTGGCCGGCGTCGGGGTCGGCACGAACTGAATCACGTAGGGACTGCTCTTGGCCGCCTTGTCGACCACCTTGAGCGATTTAGTGCCTGAGGCGGCGGTGCTTTCATCGATGGTCATCACTTCTTTGCGGTCGTCATTGGTCAGATCCGCTCCGGTGCCCCAGATGACCCAGCCGCCCTGTTCTTCGAAGCCGGGGTTTTTCAGCAAATTGGCGTCGTCGGCCGCCGTCAGCGCCAGCGCGGCAAGCGCGGCAGTACCGGTCAAAAGTTGTTTCAACATCGCTATTTCCTCGGGGGTTGGGAATGGTTCCTCGTTTGCGGTCGGCGAACGTTCGTCGAACCAGACGGTGCCGGTGTTGCCTTCGCCCCATTTGCTGGAGGCGAGCACCACCGCGAGGAGATCGGTGCCGTCCTTGAGGTTCTCGATCGGGACGGAGTATTCTTTCCACTCGCCGGTGCCGCGCAGCGCCGTATTGGCGCCGCCGAGGTATTCGTGTTTGGCGGCGGTGCCTTTGTTGTACATCGCGCCGGCGCGGAATTCGGCGCCGTCGGCGGCTTTGGCTTTGAAGGTCAGCAGATAGGTTTTGGCCGGTTTTTCGAGCGGCACGAACTGAACCACATAGGGACTGAATTTATCCCAGCTGTCGGTGATTTTGAGCGAACGCTTGCCGGAGGCCGCGGTCGATTCGTCGTAGGTCAGCACCTGGCTTTTGTCTTCGTTGGTCATGCCGGCGACACTGCCCCAGACGACCCATTCGCCGTTTTCTTCGAAGCCGGGGTTTTTGATCAGGTTGGGACCATCCGCTGCGACGAGCGGCCAGGACAGCGTGGTGAGCAAGGCGAAAATGGCTGGTTTCATCGGCGAATTCCTCCAAGTTCAGGTGGTTGCAATACTATATAAATAATGCCCCGCCGCCGAAATTGCAAATCAATTTCAGCGGTCGGGGCGGATGAAGTCGAAAATTTGTTTATTCGGCGACCAGCGAAACGTCGTCAAAAAGCACGGTGTTGGTGTCGGTCTTTTCGGCGGTGCTGGGGGCGAGCACCACCGCGAAGACGTTGGTGCCGGCATTGATGTTGTCGAGTTTCACGGTGTATTCCTTCCACTCGCCGGTGCCTTTGAAGTTCGGGATTTTGTTGCCGATGAAGGCATAGGTTTTGGGATCGCCGAGGGTCCCTTTGTTGTACATCACCCCGGCGCGGAATTCGGTGGCGTCGGGGGCTTTGGCCTTGAACTTCATCACGTAGCTCTTGGCCACCTGCGGCATTTCGATGAACTGGACGATATAGGGACGGCCGTCTTCCCAGGTGTCGGCGCTTTTGAGGTAACGCTTGCCTTCCGGCGCGTCCTCGGCGGCTACAAGGGTCATCAAGGTCGCCTTGTCTTCATCGTTGAAGTGCTTGTGGGTGCCCCAGATGGTCCAGGCGCCGTCCTCTTCAAAACCGGGATTCTTGATCAGATTGGGGTTGTCGGCCGCCATCGCGGTGAGGGTGACGGCGAGCAGTGCGGCGGGGATCAGGTGTTTCATTTCGGGAGTCCTTTCGTTGCGGGTTACGGCCGGGCGAGCGAAAAATCGTCGATCCGGTATTCATCATTCTTTCTGCCGTTGCCCTGGGTGTAAAAACGCAGACCTTTGGGCCGTTTGAGTTCGGGATAATGCTCAAAGAGCGGCCGCAAATCGATTTCGCAGCGGTGCCAACGGCCGTCGGCTTCGAGTTTGAGCTGCTTGAGATCGCGGAAGTTTCCCGCCTGATAGCCCGGCGAGCCGCCGAGATAAAGATTGTCGTTCTGCCGCCGGGCGGTGTCAAACAGCATCAGCGCCACCCCGACCGGGGTGCCCGGCTTGATCTGGTACTGGAAGCGGATCAGCGGGAAGCGTTCGGCGTTCCATTCCGGCGGGATGGTGTTGGTCGACAGCGTCGAGCCGTCGGCGGTGGCGAAGACCACCAGCGCTCCGCCGCCGCCGACACCGCCGGCGGGTTCGATCCGGGCGCTCGAATTGCGCTGCCTGGTGTAGTTCCAGATTGAATGCCATTCCTCCCGTGTCGCCGGTTCAAAGTCGGCTCGCCAGACCGGTTTGTCAGCGTCGGCCATGGTCGGCATCCGGGTTTCGGGTGCGATCGCCGGGCCGCCGGGATACGCGCCTTGATCGCGGGGATTGACGGCGGAGCGGATTTCCATGCCGGATTTGACGGTGAGGGCGCGGTCGAGCTTGAGGGTGTTCTTTTTGAGATCGCGCTTGACTATTCGTGCCTCGGCGTCTCCGATTTTGATCAGGTCGCCTTTTTCCCCCGGAATGCCGAAGCCGTCGAAGAAAAAGCGGGCGTCGCCGACGGTGATCTCGTCCCCCTGCGACGGCGCACTGACGGTGGTCAAGGGCAGCGCCCGGCCGCTTGCCGGACTGCCGGGTTTGAGCGCAAAGTCGTCATTGGTGGCATCGCGGAAACCGGGGACGGCTTCAAAATTGTCCTTGAAATAAACCGGGAACTCGCGGTCGGCTTCGGCGGCGGAGAGGAAGCGCGCCCGGCCGCCGGTATTGATCCGGATGGTTTTGTCGCCGGGGCCGCCGCCGTAGAAAAGATTGCCGGCAAAGCGGTTGTCCGGCAGCAGATCGCCCTCGATCCGGAGCGCGAAGCCGCTGCCGCCGGGGTTGTTGCCGGCGAAGATGTTGTTGACGAATTTGTTGTCCGAAATGGTGCCCGATTTGGGGTTGTTGAGCGCTTCCCAGAGCTCAAAAGCGGCATCGCTGTTGCGGTAGAAGGTATTGTTATATATCCGGTTGCCGCGAAAGACCAGCGCTTCGCCGTTTTCGTCCGGGAAGGTGTTGAAGACCAGCGCGGCGGCATGGTTGCGGATCACCGCGTTGCAGCGGAAAATCGAATCGACGGTGAAGAGTTTGGCGCGCCCGTCGGCCGAGCCCGAGCCGTCGAAGCCGTTGACGATCACGCAGCGCTCCATCAGGACATTGGGCGACGAGAAGTATTCGAAGTTGCGACCCCAGCGGCAGTCGAAGACCGAGTCGCGGACCACATTGTTGCGGCAGTTGCCGGAGAGGCAAAACGGCCGGTGCCCCGCTTTGCCGAGGTGGAGTTTTTCAAAGACATTGAATGAACTGTTGACGCAGTTCCACATGTCGTCGGCGACGAAGCCCTCGCGGATCGTATTGGCCCGCTCCAGCCGGAGGTTCTCGAAGCGGTTGCGGTTGGCCTTTTCGCAATACGCCGGTTCGCGGATCGTCGCGCCGGAAAATTCGAGGTTGCGAAGCGTGCAATATTCGCTGAGGAGGAGCTCGAACCAGCCCGCTCCGGGAATCACTTCGCCTTTGAAGCCGTCGATCACGATATACTTCTTTTTGCGGAGCGAAATCGCCCGTTCGCTCCCCGCCGCGGTCAGGATCGCCTGGCCGGGCTCGGCCGAGCGGTAGGTGATCGGGCTCTTCTCCGCGCCGGAATTGGCCGGGGCGATGGCGCCGCCGTAGCGGCCGGGCGCGACGATCAGGGTGTCGCCAGCCTTGAGCGCGGCATTGGCTTTGGCCAGCGTCTGCCAGGGCTTCGCCGCGGTGCCGGAATTGGCGTCGGAGCCTTGCGGGGAAAGGTGGTAATCGGCGGCCGCGAGGGCGATTCCCGCGCACAACAGCATGGTGGAAAAGAGACGGATCATAAGTGTTCCTTCAGTAGTTGGCCGCCGGACGGGTTTCCGGTTTCCAGGCGTCGACATGGGCGATACTGCCGCTCTGGTAGGCGGCGACGCCGCGGGCCGGTCCGATGCCGCCGGTGGCGGCGGATTCGCTCAGCGATTTGACATGGCCGTCGCCGAACGACAGATTGACCCGGCCGTACTCGGCGCTGCCGGCCTGGTGGCGAAAGACGAATTTCGCCCGCCGCGGATTCGAGGTGTCGTGGGTGATGTTCTGGTGGGTGGCGGTGGTGCCGCTGTTCTGGCCCTGGACATCCATCTGCAATACTTTGATCGACGGCATCCGGATCGACGAAAAGCGGGTCAAGGTGCTGCCGGAGACATTGGGCGCGGCGAGAAAATAGGCGTTGAGCCCGTAGTTGCTCGAGTAGATGCTGATCATCTGGGCGCGGGACTCTTTGATCACGTCGCCCGGACAGTCGAAAATTTTGGAATTGGTGTTGCGGGTGCGGCGAAGATAATCGACGAAAATTGTCATGTAG
Organism: uncultured Victivallaceae bacterium; assembly: GCA_964599205.1. Lineage (GTDB taxonomy): Bacteria > Verrucomicrobiota > Lentisphaeria > Victivallales > Victivallaceae > JAVBUI01. Next base: position 3,634 of record CAZRFG010000031.1, on the reverse strand, counting down.
CCGTTGGTCGAGTATCCCGGCTTGGCGCTGTCGGTGGCGTTGTTGTAAGGAAGAATCCCGTCGTAGTCCCCGGTGTACAGCATCACTCCGGTGGCGATCTGGCGGAGATTGCTGAGACACGACGTGCTCTTGGCCGAATCCCGCGCCTTGGCCAGCGCGGGCAGCAGCATGCCGGCGAGAATGGCGATGATGGCGACCACTACCAGCAGTTCGATCAGGGTGAAACTCCGGACCTTTCTCATACTCCACCTCATCTTTTTTCAGGCGAATCTATCGGAAATCAGGTTTGTTTCAAGTCGATTGACGGGTGATCAGCCGGACCGGAATCTCGCGGTCCTGCGGCAGGGCGGCTGCGCCGCGAATGATGGTGTTGAGTTTGCGCATCGCGATCTCGCCCATCTTCTCGTAATGCTGTTCGACGGTGGTGAGCTGCGGCCGGACGATTTGCGCCACCAGGAAATTCGAATATCCGGCCACTGCCATCTCGGCCGGAATTTCGATTCCGGCTTCGCGCAGCCGGCAGAGCAAGGTCACCGCAAAAAAATCGCCGGTGGCGAAAAACGCGTCCGGCCTGTGCTTTTGCGAAACAATTCCATCGACGAAGCGATCGAAAGATGGATCCGCTTCACCGCAATATTCCCATTGACCTCCGGTCTCCAACCCAAGCTCCGCCGCGTAGCGGTGGAAGTGCTCGATCCGGCTGCGGGCAAAGGGATATTGCTCCGGATCCAGCGACACCAGGCCGATCCGGCGGCGTCCGGTCGCTTTGAAGTGTTCCAGCACCAGCTCGACGCCGCGCCGGTCGTCGGAGAAAATCCGGATCGTTCCCGGCTTGTCGACATAGGTATCCACCCGGATCAGCGGAATTTCGCACGCTTCCGCCGCCGCCGCCAGTTCGTCGATGAATTCACCGTCGTGATGCAGCGAAATGATCCCTGCCGGACGGTACTCGATCATGCGGTCGATTTTCGGCCCCGGCGCTTCCCCCGGTGCAATGTGACAAAGCTTGACCAGGAACCCTTGACGGTCGGCCGCCTGCTGGATGCCCACCAGGATCCGGGAGACGAACTCCGGCGCGAAATCGCGCGCCACACAACTGATCAGATTCGACCTGGCATTGGCCATCAGCGACGCGATCGCATTGCGCCGGTACCCCAGCGCCTTGGCCGCCGCCAGGATCTTCGCGGTCGTCTCCGGGCGCACTCCGGGACGGTTGCGCCGGTTTCCCAGCACCGCCGAAACGGTCGAGAAACTGACTCCCGCCGCCTTTGCCACATCATTGATCGTCACCATCGAAAGTGCCTCAGTTTATGGAATCGCAACGTTGCGATTAATGATATTATAGGAGATTCTCAGAAAAATGCAAGTCTGGATCGAAAAAAAATGAAAAAGATCGGCGGCGCCGGGCGAAGTGCCGAACGGCGATTTGCTTTTGCGGAAAGGAGACTTATAGTAATTGGAATCATTTTTTGTGAGGAGTCGCCACGTGAAACAGGAACATTGCCGGACGCTGGATATCCGCCGCGAATATCCCGCTCCGTTGCTGCCGCTTCAGCGGATCGCCGCCAAAGGCTGGAAAAACGGCCTCGTCGTCCGCATGCCGAACTGGCTCGGCGACGCCGTGATGGCGCTGCCCGCCCTCTGGCAGCTCAAGCAGATCCTGCCGCCCAATGCCGCGCTCGGCGTCATCATCCCGGTCGGATTGCGATCTTTTTTTCATTCGCTGAGCTGGGTTGACATTATTTTCCCGCTGGCCGAAACCCACCGCAACTGGTCGCGCGAAGAGATCGCCGCCATCCGCCGCTTCTCCCCCGGAGCCGGCGTACTCTTTAACAACTCGCTTCGCGACGTCTGCATGCTGCGCCTCGGCGGGGTCTCCGAACTCTACGGCGGCGCCGCCCGCGGCCGCGGCTTCCTGCTCCGGGGCTCATTCCGCTTCCCGCCCCGCCGCGACCAAGCCCTCAATGAACTTCACCACGCCAATAAATACCTCGCCATCGCCGCCGCCCTCGGCGCGCCCCCCTGGGACGGCACCTTGCCCCCCATCGACATCGCCCGCCCCAGCATCCAGCTCCGGGCGGAACTGCGCGCCTTCTGCGACCACCCCCGCATGCTGATTCTCGCCGCCGGGGCCGCCTACGGCGCCGCCAAGCGCTACCCCAGCGAACGCTTCAACTTCATCGCCCGCCACTGGATCAGCCGGGGCGGCATCGTCATCGCCGTCGGCAGCCGCGACGAAAGTGCCATCGGCACCGAAATCGGCGTCGGCCTCCCGGTCAATAAATATACCAATTTGATGGGCGAAACCGACCTCTGCGAACTCATGCATCTGCTCCGCGCCGCCCGCGCCGTCGTCGCCAACGACAGCGGCGTCATGCACCTCGCCGCCGCCCTCGGCAAAGCCGGCGTCGCCATCTTCGGCTCCACCGACTACACCGCCACCGGCCCCATCCACCCGGGCTGGAAAATCCTCTACTCCGGCCGCGACTGCTCCCCGTGCTTCAAACGCTGCTGCCCCCGCAACAATCCCCAATGCATGACCGATATCACCCCCGAATCCGTCACCGCCGCCCTCGACTCCATCACCGCCACCCCCTGACTTTTTTCTTGGGGGGAAGAGGGGAGAGGGGCGGTGAGAGGCGCACGCGCCTCTCCCCTGCCGACTTAAACATGGAAACCGGAATAGAGTCGAGGGTGATTCAAGGCCGAGGTAGGGTTCGCAGCAGGACGGCTTACGCCGCCCTGGCCCGGAGAGGGCAAGCAAAGGCCGCGCTTCGAGCATGCTTTCGGGCCGGAGCGGGTGCAAAATCCTCGCCGATAATTCATTATCGGCTGCGGTTTTCCGCCCGTTCCGATCCCGAAATCATTGTTCGAGTCATCGGCCTTTGCTTACCCTCTCCGGGCACTCCTCGACTGCTCTCGGCTTCGGCGAGTTTTCGCCTTCGTTCCCGGGGGCCCTGCCCCGGGAATTCCCTCGTTAGCGTCTGCGGGGCGAGGTCGTTGCCTCGCATTCCCGTGCGTAGAACACACGGAGGGGCGTTCATCGTGCGCTCTGACACGCGTTGTGTTGTTCAGGCCGAGCCCGTACGTGGAACATACGCATGGCAGTCCCAATCGGACTATACGGACGGCATGGCTGGATCGGACAACTGTCTCGCTTGTACGACATGGCAGGACGGTATTGACGAATCATACGTCCTGTCGATCCTGTCTGTCCTATATATCCCGCGTCTCAAGGAATCCTACGTGAGTTCACACACGAGTGAAACTTCCATGCGCGGATTCTACGCACGGGTTGCGAGGCAACGACCTCGCCCCGCAGACGCTAACGAGGGAATTCCCGGGGCAGGGCCCCCGGGAACGAAGGCGAAATTTCGCCGAAGCCGAGAGCAGGCGAGGAGTAAGGGCGGCGTAAGCCGTCCCGCTGCGAACCGTAATGGGAAAATTCTGCATTACCCAGCGCGTAATTCCTGTCCCTAGGTGAGGGGTAGCAGGGGAGAGGCACGTGTGCCTCGCCCCGGACTTCTCCCATACGAAATCTCCCTCCCGGAATCCCCCTCTCGGAATCTCCAACACGGCATTCCACCACCCGAAAACACACGCTGCCTCCGAAGTCGGATTTTTGGAAAAATCC
>CAZRFG010000030.1:0-17439 GCA_964599205.1 uncultured Victivallaceae bacterium | reverse complement strand
CGCGAGCGACCAGCGTTTCGCCGCTGGACCGCGCCCCCGTACGACGGGGGGCGGGGTTGGCGCTTCGCGCTTTTTTTATTTTTTAAATATTTTTATTTTTTAACCGCCAGGGAGAATTGCATGATGCTTACGATCAACAGCAGCAATGCGGCCTGCGCCACCACCACCGCCGCAGTGGAAAAATCCCCCCACATCACCGGAAAAATCCCCAACCCGATCGCCAACGCCATCAAATGCACCAGCAACACCGCCCGCGGCCGGGTCAGCCCGATCTTGGTAAAACGGTGCGATATGTGATTGTGATCCCCGATCCAGAACGGCTTCCCCAGCCGGAACCGGATGATCACCACCATCATCGTGTCAAACAACGGCACCGCCAAAAGAAACAACGGCACCAGCACCGGAAACCGCGACAGCGACTGCTCCGGATGGAAATAAGTCACCAGACAACTCGTCACCGCCGCCAGATACCCCAGAAAATGACTCCCCGAATCCCCCATGAAAATCATCGCCGGAGCCCGGTTGTAATACCAGAACCCCGCCGCCGCCCCACTCCCCAACGCCGCAAACGACGCCACGAAATACTGCTCGTTCAACGCCGCCACCACCGCAAACAACGCCAGCGCAATCGTCACCGTCCCCACCGCCAGCCCGTCCATATTGTCGAAAAAATTGATCGCATTCATCAACAGCATAAACCAGAACACCGACAACCCCGCCCCCACCCACGGCCACGGACAAAACGCACTGAACGACGCCCCCCCCAGCAACACCGCCACCAGCGCCACCAGGAACTGCCCCGCGAACTTGGTCCCCGCCCGCAACGCGTGACGGTCATCGAGCAAGCCCAGCAACATCGCCAGAAACGCCCCCAGCACCAGGAAAAACAATCGCCAGGACACACTCGCCACCCCCGGGAACGAACGCATCACAATCACCCCCGCCCCCAGCGAAACAAACCACGCCGTAAACATCGCCGCGCCGCCCAGGAGCGGCGTCGCTTTGCCGTGTCCCTTGTGCGCCTCCACCTTCGGCCGGTCCATCAGATCGACCTTTTCCGCCAACATCCGGAACAACGGCGTCACCAGCAGCGACAATGCCAGCGTGCCGGTGAAAATGAAGAAATAATTCCAGTACCAGTGACTCATGATGATTTCCCGCTTTTGCTTAAGCTCTACGGCGCTTCCCGCCGGTCGCGATAACCGTTGCGCAACTCCTCGAACCGCCCCGGCGCGGCGCGCAACGCCGCGTCGTCGATGCGAATATCATAATACGTGTCGGCGACATGCGCCAAGCGCGCCAACTCCTCCTCCGGCAGCGGCTCCGCAACCCGCGGCCGCGCCGGCAGCCCGGCCGGATAAAAACCGGCCAGCGCCTCCACCCCGAAATTTTTTGCCACAAAGCGCACCGCCGCCGCCGTCCCGTTCGCCTTGCCGTCGGAAGAATATCCCGCGATATGCGGTGTCCCGTAGTCGACCAGTTTCAGCAACTCGACGTCGATCGCCGGCTCATCCTCCCAGACGTCGAGCACCGCCCCCGCGAGCTGACCGGACCGCAACGCCGCTTTCAGCGCCGCGCCGTCGACCACTTCGCCGCGCGATGAGTTGAGGAGAAACGCCGCCGGCTTCAATTGCCGCAGAAAATCCGCCCCCGCCAGGTGATCCGTCGGGAAATCCCCGCCCCGCTCCAATGGCACATGAAGCGTCACCAAATCCGCCTGTGCCAACAGCTCCGACAGCCCGGTGAGCCCCTTGCGCCCGTTCCGCGCCAATGGGGGATCGTTGGCCAGCACGGTCATGCCGAGCTTCGCCCCGACCCGCGCCACTTTGCTCCCGACGTTGCCGAGGCCGATGATGCCGAGGACCTTGCCGCGCAGCGTCAAGCGGTGTTTGAGGGCGAGGTGAAGCAGCGCCGACTCGATATACTGCGCCACCGACCCCGCGTTGCACCCGACGGCGTTGGCCCAGGCGATGCCGCTCCGGTTGAGATAGTCGAGGTCGAGGTGGTCGGTGCCGATGGTCGCGCTGGCCACCGCCCGCACCGGAGTATCCGCCAGCAGCGTTTCGTCGCAGCGCGTCCGGGTGCGGACGATCAAGGCGTCGGCGTCGAGCAGGTCTTTTCGCGCAATCGCACTCCCGGCAAGGTATTCGACGCTCCAGCCGTGCGCTTCAAAAACGCCCGGCAGGAACGGGATTGCCTTGTCCGCCACCAATTTCGGCATCGTTCGCGGTCACTTTCCAAAGGTCGTGCTGCTTTTGCCCACCCAGGTCCGGATGATCGGGTCGAGGATGAAGTCCTCCAGCTTGTCGTCCCCCTGAAAGAGATGATCGCAAAAGGGGCAGCGCTGAAAGTTCTCGATGTCCCCCGGCTGCAGCATCTCCCGGCAGGCCGGACAGCGGAGCTCCAGCCGCCCCAGCGCATTGCGTTGATATAATGAAGTATTGCGTTCCATAACTGATTTCCTGTCAATTTACCGGTAATATACTGCGGGAAAGCCGTTTTTGCAAGGCTTCGCCCGGCCCTGACGCCGTCAAACCGCGGCCAGGAAAAGATCGCAGTTTTCGCGGTCGCCGATCAGCAGCATCCGATCCCCCGCCCGCAGCTCGAAATCGCCGTCCGGAAACTGGATGAACGACCCCTCGCGGGCCACTCCGAGCAGGATCAGGCCGAACTCTTCGCGCAGCTTGCTGTCCCGCACCCGGCAGTTGTGCCAGCGGCTGTGGCCGGTGATCTCGTGCTCGGCGGTGCTGAAAAAACGCGAAATCATCGGGAAGCCGTGGCGGTCGAACTCCAGCGCCTTTTCGCCGAGCTCGTCGTCCTCGATTTTCTGCAAACTTGAATGCACCTTGGGCATGCTCCAGCCCAGCGCGAGCAGCAGCAGCCGCAAGGTTTCCAGCCCGGCGGCGCGCGAACTCGGAATCATCGTCACGTCCTCCAGGTCGCCCTTCCAAAGCGCGGCGTCCTCCAGCAGCAGCAGCACTTTGAGCCCGGGATTGACCGCGCGGGCGGCGCGGATCGATTCGCGGGCGGCGGTAACGTCGGGCGAAGCGACCAAAAGCAACTGCGCCTTGACCGTGCCGGCCGCCTCCCAGATCGCTTCGTGGGCGGGATCGCCGAAAATCACCGGGTGGCCGCCCTTTTTCAGCATCGCAAAGCGCCTGAACTGCGGCTCGACCGCGACATAGGGCCGGCCCAGCCGGGCGAGAAAGGCCATCACGTATTCGACCGGGCTTTCGCCGGTCAGCACGATCTCCGGCGCCACCACCTCGGGCAAACTGAATTCATGCCGCCGGACCGCCTTGGGCGGGTGGAATTTGCGGAAGAGGCGGTAGCACGGCGTGGTCAAACCCGCCGCCAGCGGCCCCAGCAGCATTGAGAGCAAAGTGACGTTGAGCAGCAGTGCATAGAGCCTGGCATCCACCGCCCCGATCGAGCTGCCCTGCTGGATCAGCACAAAGGTGATTTCCGAAACCGGCAGCATGCCGAAAAAGAGCGCGAACGGCACCACGTTGCGGAATTTGAAGAGGAGACTCACCGCGGCCAGCAGCAGCCCGCGGCCGATGGTCGCCACCGCGGTGACGCCGATCACCAGCAGCCAGTGGCTTTTGAGGTAAGCCGGATCCGACAGCATGCCGACCGAGACGAAGAAGATCAGAACGAAGATGTCGCGCAGCGGTCCGAGTTCGCTCAACGCCTTGTGGCTGTAGTCGGATTCGCTCAGCACCATCCCCGCCACCAGCGCGCCGAAGGCCAGCGACAAGCCGAACTTGCTGGTGAGGAACCCCACCCCCAGCGCCAGCGCGGTGATCACCAGCAAAAAGAGTTCGCGGGAATGGAGTTTGGCCACGAAACGGAGCACCACCGGCGTCACCTTTGACCCGATCACCACCATCAAGGCGATGAAGATCAGCGCGTACACCAAGGGAATCGCAATCGCGATCACCCCCTCCGCCGCATTGGCGTAGTTGGCGAGGAGAATCATCACCGGGATCACCATCAGGTCCTGGACGATCGACATCCCGAGCATGATCCTTCCCGAGAGCGACCCGGCGTGGCCCTGGTTGGCCAGCGTTTTCAGAATCACCGCGGTACTGCTGCTCAAAAAGGCCGCCCCGAACCAGAACGCCGGATTGAGCTCAAACCCCAGCACCAGCGCAAAGGCAGTGCAGAAAATAAAGGTCAGCGCCACCTGGATCGCGGTCCCGAAAAAAGCGATGTTGCGGATCGTCCGCAAACTCTTCAGCGGGAACTCCAATCCGAGGGTGAAAAGCAGCAGCGCCGCTCCGATGTCGGCGAGGTTTTCGACGATTTCGGGGTTGCCGACCCGGATGCCGCTCGAGTGCGGCCCGACCAGCAGCCCGGCGATCAGGTACCCGACGATCAGCGGCGTGCGGAACATCCGCGCCACCAGTCCCCCCGCCAGCCCGGCCAGTACAATCAACAGAATATCGCGTGAAATATCGGCATTCATAACCAATCATCCGCCAAAAAAACCGGCCGGGAGATTCCGGCCGGTTTGAACTCAGGATTCGAGCGTGAAATCCGCTCCGAGCGCTTTGAAGTCGGTGACGAAGTCGGGGTAGGTGACCGCCGCCGCCTCCGCGCCATGGATCACCGATTCCCCCTCGGCGGCGAGCGCCGCCACCGCCAGCGCCATCACGATGCGGTGGTCGCTGCAGCCGTTGAGCTCGGCGCCGTGGAGGCGGCCCCCGGCGATTACCATGCCGTCGGCGAGCTCCTCGATTTCCGCCCCCATTTTGCCGAGTTCGCGGGTCATGCAATCGATCCGGTCGGTTTCCTTGACCCGGGCCTGCGGCACATTGACCAGCCGGGTGACGCCGTGGGCGCAAGCCGCCGCCGCCGCCATCACCGGCAATGCGTCGGGGGTGGCGTTGAGGTCAAAAACGCCGCCCGAGAGATGCATCGGCGCGGGTTTGACCAGGAGTTCGCGCCGCTGTTCATAGGTCGCCCCCATTTCGGAGAAGAAGTCGAACACCTTTTTGTCGCCCTGGAGGTCGTTGAAGTCGAGGTTGCAGATGGTCACCCCGTCGCCGACCAGCGCCGCCGCCGCCAGCGGAAACGCCGCGGTCGAGAAATCGGCCGGAATGGTGTAGTCGAAACCGCGATAGGCCTGGCGCCCCGGCACCCGGAAGCGGAGCATGTCGGCGCTCTTTTCGTAAACGATCCCCAGCCGGTCGAGCCAACCCAGAGTGATGTCGACATAGGGTTTCTCGTTGAGGAAATCAAGCTCAAGCTCGGTGTCGCCGGGCGCCAGCGGCGCGGCGAAGAGGAGCGCGCTCAGAAATTGCGAGGTGGTGCCGTCGACCTTGGCCTTGCCCCCCCGGATCGGGCCCTTGACCGCGAGCGGACACTTGCCCGCAGTCGAGCTGGTTTCGACGCCGAGCGAAGATAACGCGTCGAGCAGCCCCTTCATCAGCCGCGTCCGCAGCGACTCGTCGCCGTCAAAGGAAATTTTGTTCGCGCCGTTGGCCGCCATTGCGCTCAAGAGGCGCAGTCCGGTGCCGGAGTTGCCGAGGTCGAGCAACTGCTCCGGGGCGTTGAATTTGCCGCCGCAGCCGGTGATCTCCCAGAGCCCGTTTTCGGTCCGGCAGCCGGCGCCGAGCTTGGCCGCGGCGTGGAGGGTGGAGCGGGTGTCGGCCGATTCGAGCGGTGCGATCAGGCGGGAAACGCCGGAGGCGGCCAGCGCGGCGACCACCCCGCGGATGGTATGTGATTTCGACCCCGGCACCGCAATCGAGCCGCGGAGCCGGGACGGTTTGACGATTAGTTTCATGGATTTGCCTCTCTCGGATTTGCAAAAAGTCTGCGGTACACCTAATGTAATGGGAAATTGAATTGAAATCAAGTGGCGAAATTCATGAATATCGAAGTAATTTGCACCGGCACCGAACTCCTCAAAGGCACCACCGTCAACTCCAACGCCGCTCTCCTCGGCCGCCTGCTCGGCGAAGCCGGCAAAGTCGTCCGCCGCATCCAGACCGTCGGCGACCGCCGCAATGACCTCATCGAAGCCCTCGGCCAGGCCGCCCGCGAAGCCGACTGGATTCTCGTTTCCGGCGGTCTCGGCTCGACCGGCGACGACCTTACCCGCGATGTCTGCGCCGAATTTTTCGGCCGCCGCCTGATCCGCAGCGAAGAGCGCGAACGCACGCTGCTGCGGTATTTCCGGAGCCGCCACGGCGCGGGCCCGGTACCCCGCGCGCTGTTCCGCCAGGCCGACCTGATCGAGGACGGAGAATTCCTCGAAAACGCCAACGGCAGCGCCCCCGGCATCCTCTTCGCCGCCCGCTACGGCGGCCGTGAGCTCAAAATCGCCCTGCTCCCCGGTCCGCCCGCTGAGTTCGAGTCGGTGCTTGCCGCCGAACTGCTGCCCCGGATGCTGAGCGACCGCCGGACCGATCAATTGACCCGCGGCTTCCTGGTCGCCGGCGGCGGTGAACTTGAAGTCGAGCGCTTGCTGGAGGAAAAACTCGATTTGACCGGGATCGAACTTGCCTACTGCGCCAGTCCGGAGGGGACCCGGGTCTTCATCTCCGGCAGCGACGAAGCGGTGATTCAGCGCGCCATCGAGCACGGCCGCAGCCTCTTCAGCCACAACGCCCTCGAGGTTGGCCGCTACCACCTCGGGCCCGAAGTCGTCCGGCTCCTGTCGCTGCGCGGCGAACGCCTCGCGCTCGCTGAATCGTGCACCGGCGGCTTGATCGCGGGCGCGGTCACCGCGGTTCCCGGTTCCTCGCTGGCCTTTGCCGGCGGCATCGTCGCCTACGAGAACGCGGCCAAAATCAATTTGCTCAACGTCAACCCGGAAATCCTCGAAACTTACGGCGCGGTCAGCCGTGAATGCGCCGAAGCGATGGCCCGCGGCGCGGCCGCCGCCTTTGACACCGAAATCACCGGCGCGGTCACCGGCATCGCCGGCCCCACCGGCAGCACTGAAACCAAACCGGTCGGTCTGGTCCACATCGCCATCTACTTCCACGGCCAGATCCACCACCGCGAGTGCCGTTTCCGCGGCAACCGCGACGCCGTGCGCGACAAAACCCGCGCCACCTTCTTTTTGATGCTTTACCAGCTTCTGGTTTGAGCACACCACCGGCCTACGCATGGACGGAAGAGAGCCTTCCGTCCATGTTCCCTCTTCCTCTGCTTCCCCCTCTCCCCATACGACTGACTCGATACGGCAGTACAGGTGGGAGAGCACTCATTGCATCGATACTCCCGGGTTCGGCGTGCCGCAGCGCAATCAAGCGCGGTATCGGCGTGCCACGCCCCGCATAAAGCACGGACGTGAGGAGGTCTCTTTGCAAAAAAGCGAAGAGAGCTCCGAACCTTTGGAGCAGGGGGTCGAGAGGGGGCGAACCTTTCTTAAAGGTTTGCCCCCCGGTCATCCCCCCCAAAAAAAGAATCGGCGGCAAAGCCGCCAGGGGTGCAGGGACATTGTTCCTGCCGGGGGGTAGCAGGGGGCGAGGAGCCCCCGGACGGTTTACTGTTTTTCCCGGGAGAAGGTAAAGGTGATGGTGCCTTCGGGGGCGGGTTGGGCCCATTTGAAAGCGAGGCGGTTGGCGGGGGTTTTTGAGCTTGAGCTTTGGGCTTTGAGGGCGGTCACGGCGGTGGTGACGGGGGCGGAGGCGGTGACGGCGAGGAGGGTAGTGTCGCGGCCTTCGCCGATGCGCCAGTGGAGGTCGTCGATTCTGGTAAAGGCTTCGTAGCTGACGAGGGCGCTTTCGAACTCTTTGGGGGAGGTGAATTCGAACCGGTCGGTGACGGAGAGGGAGGGGGCGGCGCGGTCAAAAGCGAAGGTGCGGTGGAGGGTTTTGAGTTCGGGGACTTCGTATGCGCCTTTGAGGTCGAGTTTGAGGGTGTCGCACTCCGGTTTGAAGTCGGTGGCGAGGACTTGGGCACGGAACTTGGGGCCGGGGCTCTGGAGTTGGCCGGCGACGACCGGGACGCTGTGGCCGAGGGAGTTGAGGAGGTCGCTCCGGTAGCGGTTGGGGCTGAAGGTATCCATGGTGTAGACTTCGGCGCCGGGGTCGCAGTTGATCAGGGTTTTGCCGGAATAGAGGACGAAGCTCCCGAGGTCGTTGTGGTTGTGCTGTTCATTGTTGTCGCCGCCTTTGGCGCTGAAGCTGAAGTCGGGGGTGCGGGATACCAGCACCTGGGAGAGCTCGAACCAGTCGCGGAGCGCGGCGGGGGCGGTGCTGCGCGGGGGCGCGTTGTTGTCGGCGAGGAGGGCGATAGCGCGGACGCACTGGGGGAGGAAATCGTTGATCCAGTAGGGATTGCGGTAGCTGAGACACTTGAAGAAGCGGGCGGCGGCGATTTCGTTGTAGGGTTTGACTCCGTTGGTGAGGGCGCAGTCGGCGTAGGCGGGGAAGCGGCGGCCGTGAAGCTCGATACGGTCGATGAAGCGGGCGGCGCGCCGGGCTTCGGGAGACTGGAAGAGGTCGATTTTGCCGCCGGTCCAGCCGGCGAGGGTGTCGGCGAGCAGCATGTAGTGGCCGAAGCCGTAGTTCCAGTAGCCGACACCTTCGGAGCAGTAGCCGTCCGCGGCGAAGCTTTTGAGGTAATTTTGGGCACTGAAGATGGCTCCGGCGATGATCGGGGCGTTGTACTCGGGGGTGTTTTCCATGCAGGCGGCGCTGTAGGCGATGTTGGCGCTGCAGACCGCACCCCAGTTGTTGAGGGCGAGGATCCAACTGAAGCCGTTGCCGATCCGGCCGCTCAAAATGGTGTTGCGAAAGGGGTCAAGGACGCGTTTTTTGACGACGGCATCGAGTTCGGCGTCGACTTCGGGAGAGAGGAGACCGGGGAGCAGGCGTTTCACCGTCATCAGCATTGCGGCGCGGCCGGTGGAGCCGAGGTCGACGGTGATGCCGCGGTTCTCGATATTGAGTTTGCCGCGGTCGGAGAGCGGGAGCACCCAGGTGGGTTCGGCGAGGATGGCGCGCGTCCACTCGGCGATGGCGGCGCGGAAGCGGCCCTGGTTTTCGAGGCATTCGGCGAGCACGAGACAGGTCAGCATTTCGCCGCGGCGGTGGAAGCTCTCGCGGTAGGCGGCCATGCCTTTGTCGTAGGCGGCGAGGTAGAGCGCCTTGTCGACCACCGGAAAAGGTTCTTTGAGGTACGCTTCGGCGCGCGCGATGATTTCGGCTTTGCGCTCGACCACTTTTGCCGCCTGATCCCAGAAGGCGCGGTCGGTGCACGGCGGAGCGGGGGAGAACGGCGCGGCGGGGAGTTTGGCGGCGAGCTCGGCAAGTTCCCGCTTGCCCGGCACCGCGAAATCGTTGCCGTAATCGGGGACGAAGTCGCGTCCGGCCTGATAGGCCCTGGGATCGACTTCGGCGAGGTCAAAGGAGCTCAATTCAAGTTTTCCCATCGGCTGGAGAAAGGAGCGCACCGCGATCCGCACTTTGGCGGCGTCGGCGGGAGCTTGGGCAGCGAGTTGGAGGTCGCGTTCGCCGCGGGTGTCAAAGGGGAGGGAAAAAGAGTTCTTGTCGCCGCAGGGTTTTCCCGCGGCGTCGGCGAATTCGAGCGAGACGCCGCCGAGCGCGGCGCGGTTGGTGCCGGAAAAGGCCGAGGCCTTGAAGGTGAGGAGGTAATAAGCTTTCGGCTTGACCGCGATGCCGGGGCTGGAAGCGTAGCTTGAGCGCTCCGGCGAAGTGTCTTCGACGACGAGTTTGCCGCCGGACAACCGGGCCATGCCGTCTTTGCCGAAGGTCCATTGGTCGAGCGGGATCTCCGCCGCGGTGGCGGCGACGGCGGCGAACAACGCGAGTGCCGGGAGCCGCCTCATCTCAGTTCCGGTCCCACAAATTGAGGTCGCTGTCGGTGCTGGCGGCGTAGCCGTTGGCGAAGCGTCCGAGATAAGGATTGTTGACCGGATCGGTGCTGCGCTCGGTGGTGACGTGACCGCCGACCCAGAGCACGTTGAAGGCGCTGTTGTGGCGCGAGTGCAGATACCCGTCGTTGGCGGCGAAGCCGCCGGAGGGCTTGTAGGCCTGCAAATTGGCGTAGCCGTTGTCGAGGGTGCCGTCCTTGGTGTCGGCGCCGAGCACGGTGAGCGAGGGGCGGCGGATCTGCTGGAGCTTGGCCGGAACTTTGGCCAGCGTTGCGTTGACTCCGTTGCCGCCGGTGACAAAGCGGTAGTTGGTGCCGTAGCCGACCCGCAGCAGCGCGGTGGCGGCGAGGTCGGGCTTGAAGGCGTTGAATTCAAGCCCCTGCGGGGTGGTGGTGTTGGGGGTCACCATCGACGGGCAGAGGTAGTTGGCCCCCGACATCAGCCGCTGGCTGACCAGCAGGCCCGGCAGCAGGTAATTGGACCCTTCCTGCTTGTAGGGCGGAAAATAGTCGGTGAAGTTGGTGGTGTACAAAGTCAGCCCGATACCGAACTGTTTGAGGTTGTTGATGCACTTGACGCTTTTGGCGGTCTCGCGGGCTTTGGTCAGCGCCGGCAGCAGCATGCCGGCCAGAATGGCGATGATGGCGATCACCACCAAGAGTTCGATCAGCGTGAAGAGTCTTTTTTGCATCATGTTTCTCCTTAAACTGCACCAATTGTATACTATGTGCATCACTAATTATAGCACAGAAAATGTAAAAACCAAACTTTTATTGGAAAAAAATGGCAAAAAAAATGCATCGCGAGGAGGAGGAAAAGAGTTTTTCCGGGCGGGACAACGCGGATGGAAAATTCTGAAAATCAACGTGAACTGTAAAATGCGCCGAGATATATCCGGCGCGGCAGTCCGCCGGGATTCTGGAGGCGGCGGAGGCACTCGTTCATGGTGACCCGGCCGGCTTCGACCCAGTCGGTGGAGATGGTGTCGACCTGCTGATAGGCGGGCACCAGAATCGACTTGCCGTCGACGCTGAGCACCGGGAAGTCGTCCTGGAGAAGCTTGCCGGACCGGGCGCGGTAGGCGAGCGTCAGCCGTTCGCAGAAGGTGCCGCCGCAGCAGAAAATACCGGTGGCGGCGCCGGGCGTCAGCTCGGGAAGGTCATCGCAGCCGTAGACCCGCTCGACGTGGCGGCGGATGGCGCCGTAAGGAGCCCAGAGCGCGGCAAAAAGATCGCAGCGGACGAAGTGGGCCGGAAATTGCTCCAGGCAGACCACCACTTCGCTGACCTGCTTTTTGCGGAAATAATCGACCGCCAGCTCGGCGATCCGCCACGGGTCGATGGTGACCGGCGACACCCGGCCGTCATAGTCGCGGTGGATTTCGAGGCCGACCGCCGGCAGCGTTTTGGGCAAAGTCAGGATGCGGTCGTCGAAACAGCCGAGCATCAGCAGGAAATCGCAGTCGGCGCAGGCCGCCTCGACCTTGTTGAGGAAGGTCGGTCCGTGGACGAAGTGGATGGTCAGCGTCATCCCCGCCTTGTCGGCGACTTCCTGGACTCCGCGCAGCGCGTGGGCGCAGTAGCTTACCTCGGTGCGGGCGGATTCGATGATCACCGCGATCCGGGCGAGTTCGCTGCGCTTGGCTTTGACCGCGCTCGAGCGGACGTAGACCCCGGAACCGCGCTTGCCCTCGACCAGGCCGCGCTCCTCGAGCTGGGCGATCGCCCGCTGGACGGTGCCCATCGACAGCGAAAACTGACGGCAGAGCTCGCGCAGCGGCGGCAGCCGCCCGCCGGGCTTGAGGTGCCCGGAGGCGATCGCGGCTTCGAGGTAGTCGATCAGTTTCTGGTACATGGTTAATTCCGTTGTTTGAGCGCCGCGATCGCTTCGCGGGCCCCCTCGGGAGCGCGAAAGACGCTGGTGCCGGCGACCAAGGTATCCGCTCCGGCGGCAATGGCGAGCGGCGCGGTTTTGCGGTCGACCCCGCCGTCGACTTCGAGCCGGACGGCGAGGCCGCGGCGGTCGATTTCGGCGCGGAGAACACGGACTTTGTCCATCATCTCGACCATGAAGCTCTGGCCGCCGAAGCCGGGTTCGACGGTCATCACCAGGATCATATCGATTTGGTCGAGATAGGGGAACAGCGCTGCCGCCGGGGTGGCCGGCTTGACCGAAATCCCCACCGTGCAACCGGCGGCGCGGATCGCTTTGATCGCATCAACCGGCGCATCCTTGCTCTCGAGGTGAAAGGTCAGATGGTCCGCCCCCGCTTTGGCGAAAGGCGCGGCGTAAAAGGCCGGGCGCTCGATCATCAAATGGGTGTCGAAAAGAATCTCCCGCCCCTTGCGCAGCGAAGCGATCACCGGCACGCCGAAGGAGATGTTGGGCACCAGCGCCCCGTCCATCACGTCGAGGTGGAGGATATCCGCTCCGGCGGCGATCACCCGGTCGACATCCTCGCCGAGTTTGGTAAAATCGGCGGCCAGAATCGACGGCGAGACCAGAATATCGGTCTTGGCGAACTTTCGTAAATCACGCATTGTCATACCTCTTCAAATAGTTTGGCGACCAGCGCCGGGAGCGCGAACTCGGTGCGGAGAATCCGGGGACCGAAACTGATCCGGCGCGCCCCCAGACTTTGCAGCAAATCGGCCTCGTAGGCGGTGAATCCGCCCTCGGGACCGAGGAGCAGCGTGGTTTTCTCCCGCCCCGGCGCGGGACACGGCACGGCTCCCTCGCCGGGATGGGCGAGCAGCAATCGCGTCCCCCGGGCGATCGCCGGGAGCTCGTCCTCGGCGAAAATTTTAAACCGGCGGTGAAAATGAATCGCCGGCATCGCGGTGTCGACCGACTGCTCCAGCGCCAGCACCGTTTCCTCGCCGAGCCGGGGCTCGGCGATGAACGGCGTATTCCAATAACTCTTGTCCACTTTCCACGCGGCGAAAAAGTGCAGCTCCTTGACCCCCATCGAGACGGCGGCGTGGAGCACCTTGCGGAAACTCTTCGGCCGCGGCAGCGCCGCCGCGAGGATCAACGGCAGCGGCGCGGGCGGCTCCGACTCCGGGGTGAACCGGATCCGCACCCGGCGCGAAGCGTGGTCGAATTCGAGCACCTCCCCCCGGCCGATCGCCCCCTCGCGCACTCCGGCGCGGAAGCTTCCGCCGCGTTGGTCGAGCTTCAGCACTTCAGTCAGGTGGACGAACCGGCGTTCGTCGAGCACCGCCTCATCGGCGGCGACGAAGTCGGCCGGATCGATCAGCACCAGATTCATCGCCGGTGCTCAGCGGGCCTGGTAGACCCAGACTCCGCGCGCATCGTCGAAACAGCGCTTGAAGCGGGGATCGTTGGCCGCGAGCTTGTCCAGCCACGACCCGATTTCGACCGCGTCGCCGGCCATGCCGAGGCCGGCGGCGATTTCGGCGGCGGTGCCGGAAACGGTGCCCGCCTTTTCGATCGCTTTCAGCAGTTTCTCGCGCAATGCGAGCACGCTCTTGGCCGCCAGCTTGTAAGCCTGGACCCCGGGCTGGTGGAACGCATTGATATGGATGAATTCGGCGTAAACCGCCACCGCGCGTTCATAGAGCGCGATCAGCATTCCGAGCTCGGCCTCGGTCAGCTCGGCGATCTGGATGGTGATCACCTGGCGGCCTTTGGAGCGCAGCGCCGCGCTCAAGCCGGCTTCGAAGCCGTGGAGATAGTCGCCCATGGTGACGCCGTTGGCGATCTCATAACGGGCGGCGTCCTTGAGGACTTCGATGAAGGTGACGAAGAAGTCGTCGCGACCGTCGTTAAGCTGCTGGATAAAGGCGTGGGCGTCGGTGCCGCCCTTGTTGCCGAAGACGTTGAGCCCCTGATGGACCTTGTTGCCGTCGAGGTCGAGCTCCTTGCCGAGGCTCTCCATCACCAGCTGCTGCATGTAGCGCGAAAGGAGGATCAGGCGGTCGGCGTAGGGGACGATCACCATGTTGCGGTCGCCTTTGCCGTTGCCCGCGATATACCACATCGCGGCGAGCATCATCGCCGGGTTGCGGAGCGGGTCGGACGTCCGGGTCCACTGGTCCATCGCGATCGCGCCGCGCAAAAAGGCGCGAAAATCGACCCCGGTCAGCGCCGCCGGCAGATGGCCGACGATGCTGGTCTCACTGGTGCGTCCCCCGATCGACTCGGCCATTTCAAAGACCCGCAGCCACTTTTCGCCCCGCGCCTTGGCATCGAGTTCGCTCCCGGCCATGGTGATGGCGGCGGCATGGCGGGTGAAATCGAGCGATTTGACCGCGTAGAACTGCTCGATCACGATCAGATTGTTCTTGGTCTCCTGGGTGCCGCCCGATTTGGAGATGGTGAGGTGGAGCGTCCGCTCCGGATCCATTACCGCCAGGAGGTCGGTCACCCCGGCCGCGTCGGTATTGTCGAGAAAGTAGATTTTGAGGTAATTGCGGCGGGCTTTCATCGACAGCTCGTTCCAGTAGGGGCCGTTGACCGCGAACTGCATCAGCTGCGGACCGAGGGCGGAGCCGCCGATGCCGTTGATCACCACCGCCTCGAAGCGCTTGCCGGTGGAGCCGGCCACCGCACCGCTGCGGACGTCTTCGGCGAAGGCCTCGACGCTCTCAAAAAGGCTGCTTTCCAGATACCCGGCGCGGTCGGTGAAGTGGGTCACCTGGCGTTTTTCGTCGGGGTTCTTGATCTCGCCGCTCTCGATCGCCTTGATTCCGGCGGCGGCGGCGGCGAACTTCGGCTTGAGCGCTTCGAGGTCGGCGGCGGCAAAGGCCATCCCGGCGAAGTTGATCGAGAAGCGCGAAGCGCCGTCGGTGAGGGTGTACAATTCGTTGCGTTTGAGCCAGTCGGACATATTGAGATCCCCTTTGTTATTTGCGGTCGGACAGTACGAAATCGACCATGTCGGTAAAGGTTTCGGCTTCGAAAATCGCTTTTTCGCCGCGCGGGTCGCCGTATCCCCAGAGCGCGCGCACCGCCGCGATGTTCGCCCGCCGGGCGCACTCGAGGTCGGTATAGTGATCGCCGACCATCAGCGTCGCGGCCGGATCGGCGTGAAAGAGTTTCATCAATTCGAGACAGCCGCCCGGCTCCGGCTTGAGCGCCCGGTCCGGCCGCGCGCCGAAAATCGCATCGAGCCGCTCGGCGACATGGAGCTTGGCCATCAGCGGCAGCGCCGCCGGCTCCGGCTTGTTGGTCAGCAGCGCCAGCTTGGCCCCGTGTTGCCGCAATTTCTCCAGCCCCTCGAGGACGCCGGGATAGACGGTGGTTTCATCGTCGAGGTGTTCGCGGTAAAAAGCGGACATCCGCTTGACCGCCTCGTCGAGCGCGAGATTTTCGCCCGCGATCGAGCGCTTGACCAACTCGGTGACGCCGTTGCCGACGTAGCTCACCACGGTGTCGGTCGAAATCGGGGCGAGGCCGAAGCTTTCGCGCATCCGGTTGACCGCCGCCGCGAGATCGAGCCGGGAGTCGATCAAAGTCCCGTCAAGGTCGAAAAAAATGTATTTGTACTTCATAGGAACGGAACTTTCGTAATCACCGGCAGCCGGGCAAAGGAATCGATGTCGAGCCCGGCGAAGTCGCCGCGCCGGAAATTGTGGAACGCGCATCCCGCCACCATCGCGGCGTTGTCGGTGCAATACTTGCGCTGGGCGAGGTGGAGTTTGACCCCGGGCGGGGTCAGCTTCTCGAAGCGCTCGCGGAGCACCGAGTTGCAGGCGACGCCGCCGGAGACGACGATGCCGCGGACGTGGAAATCGCGCGCCGCCGCGAGCGTCTTGCGAACCAGGACATCGACCACCGCCTCTTGGAAACTCGCCGCGGTGTCGGCCAGCAAGGCGACCGGAATGGCGCCTTCGCCGCTCTCGCGCCGGACGTGGTACAACAGCGCGGTTTTGATCCCGCTGAAACTGAAGTTGTAGAGATTCTCGGGCGCCAGGGGTTTCCCCGCCGCGCCGGTCAGTGGGCGCGGGAAGTCGAAGCGGGCGGAATCGCCGCCCTCGGCGGTCTTCTGCATCACCGGTCCCCCGGGATAGCCGAGGCCGAGGAGCTTGGCCGCCTTGTCGAGCGCTTCGCCCGCCGCGTCGTCGATGGTGCAACCGAGCTGGCGCGCCCGTCCTCCGGCATCGATCAGCAGGAGCGAGCTATGCCCGCCCGACACCACCAGCGCCAGCAAGGGGTAACTCGCCTGGTCCTCCAGCACCCCGTGTCCGGAGTCGAGGAAGGCGGCGTAAATGTGGGCGATGAAGTGGTTGACCGCGATCAATGGCTTGTGCGACGCCGACGCGAGGCCTTTGGCGAAGTTGAGCCCGACCAGCAGGGCCGGGATCAGCCCCGGACCCTGGGTGACCGCGATCGCGTCAAGGTCGGCGAGTGTGACGCCGGCTTTGGCCAGCGCTTCGTCGAGCACCGGCTTGAGCGCGGTCAGATGCTCGCGCGCGGCCAGCTCCGGCACCACTCCGCCGTGGGCGGCGTGTTTGGCGATCTGCGAGGCGACCGCATTGGACAACACCTCGTAGCCGTCACGCACCACCGCCGCGGCGGTTTCGTCGCAGCTGCTTTCGATACCGAGAATCAGCGCCATTTTGGATTACGCCGGCTCCACCACGGTCAGCACGGCGCCGTCGCGCAGATGCGCGGCAGCCTTGCCGAAGGCGACCATGTGCGGGGTTTTGAGGTGGGCTTTGAGATGTTCCAGACTGGCCCAGGTCTCCACCACGGTCATTTTGTTCTCGTCCGGACCCTGTTCGAAGCCGGTGTTGACGTCGAGGCAGGGTTCGTAGCGGATGCAGCCGTCCTCGGCGCGCACTGCCGGGACGTTGGCTTTGAAAAGCTTGAGGAATTCTTCCATTTTCCCGGGCTTGACCGAGATGCGGGCGATCACGTGAATCATGACGTCTTTTTCCTTTTATTCGTTTTGGTCTTCTTTTCTTCCGGGAAGAGCAGCAGTTTCTGGTTGTCGACCACCGCGCGGATGGTGTTGGTGCCGGACGGGAGGCCCTTGAGGAGTTCCTCCGCCAGCGGGTCTTCGAGGAACCGCTCGACCGCGCGGCGCAGCGGACGGGCGCCGTATTCGGGCTCGAAGCCCTTTTCGATCAGGAAGTTCTTGACTTCGTCGTCGAGCTCCAGCGCGAGCTCGCGCTCGGCAAGACGGCCCGCCACCTTGGCGACTTCGAGATCGACGATCGCGAGCAGTTCCTCGCGGGTCAGCCGGTGGAAGACCACCAGCTCGTCGATCCGGTTGACGAATTCCGGCTTGAAGAACTTGCGGGCGGTTTCGATCAGGCGGTCGCGGGCCTTGTCGGACTCGACCGTTTCGGAGCCGCCGAAGCCGAGCGCCTTGTTGCCCTTGACCAGCGCCTCCGCCCCGACGTTGCTGGTCATGATGATCACGGTGTTGCGGAAGTCGACCCGGCGGCCGAGCGAATCGGTGATCCGGCCCTCTTCCAGGATCTGGAGCAAAATATGCATCACGTCGGGATGGGCCTTTTCGACTTCGTCAAACAGCACCACCGAGTAGGGATGGCGGCGCACCCGTTCGGTCAACTCGCCTCCCTCGCCGTGGCCGACGTAGCCGGGCG
>CAZRFG010000029.1:0-17509 GCA_964599205.1 uncultured Victivallaceae bacterium | reverse complement strand
CCACGGCATCAGGAGATTCTTGCCGTCGATCGCGAGCATCCGCTGCGGATCGAGCGGCAGCTTGCCGAAAGCGGTCAGATGCCGGGTCATAATCCCGTAGAGCAAGCCGTCCGAGGAGAAAAAGTAGCCGCGGTCGGCGTGAAAGTGTTCAATCGTGTCGATCTGCTCCGGCTGCTTCATGATCCAGCCGGAGACGGTGCCGCCGGCTTCGCGGTAATAGAGCTCGAAGAGCTTGGCGCGCATGCGGTAGCAGGGGTAGTTGGAACAGACGATTTCGACTTTGGAAATGTCGCGCCGGAGGAAGAAGTCGACCGCCGTCCGGGCGGCGTGGTGCGGGTCGAGGCCGACGATCGAGAGCTTGCCGCCGTAATCGTTCTCCATCAACACGCCGACGGTGGGAATTTCGAGCGGCATATCGACCAGCCACTCGTCGATCTCCTTCATCAGGATCACGCCCTGGCAGCGGGTGTTGAGTTTTTCGACGGTGGCCGCGGCCATGTGCTTGAGGTTGGGCATCGGAATGACCATCAGCGAATAGCCGTTGTCGCGGGCCAGCTCCTCGATCCGGCTGAGGGCGGAGTGGAACAACCCGGCGCTTTCGGTGGTCAGCGAGGTGAAGTGCGGCGACACCAGCGCGAGCTGGCGGCCGGCATGATCGCCGGACCCGGCCCGGGCCTGGACGAAGATGCCCCGGCGCGGGCATTTGTGCAGTTTTCCCGCCGCGACCAGGTATTCGATGCCGTTCCAGGCCGAACTGTAGCTGATTTTGAACCGGCGGGCGAGGCTCCGCAGCGACGGCAGTTTGGCGCCGACCGGGTAGTGGCCGGTCATGATCTGGCCTTCCAGATACTCAATCAGGTTGTTGGCGATTTCCGGCTTCTGCATTGATCAGATGCTCCAGGAGTTGCGATTATGATTGTTGAGTCGATCGGTTTCTCCTTTTAATTTTAATAAATTTTATCGCCAAAGTCAAGAAATCAGATTGAAAAATATCCCATAATCTGATTAATCTGATTGTTGTTTTGCCGGCGGCGGCAAGCCGGGTCGCGCATTCCGGCGAAATCAAATTTTGATCATATTTTCAATGAAAACCAATCGATTGCGATTGCAAAAAGACAGCTGGACCGGTATACTATTTTATACATTTTTTCAGCCAAGGAGTAGATGGATATGTGCCTGTCGTCCCTGAAACGTTTTGCCGTGATGCTGCTGCTGGCGGTGCTGGTACTGAGCGCCGCCGCCGGAGAGCAGGTCAAGTATGTCTTTTTGTTCATCGGCGACGGGATGAGCCTGCCGCAGCGGATGCTGGTCGAGGAGTTCTGCCGGGTCAACGGCCGCAAGGGACTCGCGATGAACGCGCTGCCGGTCCAGGGCGTCACCACCACCTACGCCGCCAACGCCTTCATCACCGATTCGGCGGCGGCCGGCACCGCGATCGCCACCGGGAGCAAGACCAACAGCGGCTTCCTCGGCGTCGACCCCCAGGGGAAAAACCTCGAGTCGGTCGCGGTGGTCGCCAAACGCAACGGCCGCAAGGTCGGCATCCTGACCAGCGTTTCGCTCGACCACGCCACCCCGGCGGCCTTTTACGCCCACGTCGCCGGGCGGAGCGATTACTACAAGATCGCCACCCAGCTGCTCGATTCCAAGTTCGATTTCTTCGGCGGCGGCGGCCTCCTCGGCGAAAAGTCGGAGGGCAAACCCGGCTTTTTTGAACTCGCCAAGGCGAAAAATTTCACCGTGTCGACCGACCGGGCCGGCTTCGACGCGATCACCCCCGCCACTCCCGCGCCGGTGATCGCGATCAGCCCCCGCCTCGCCGACAGCAAGGCGATGCCGTACGGTATCGACCTCAAGCCCGGCGACCTGACGCTGGCCGACATCACCGCCAAGGCGATCGCCTGCCTCGACAATCCCAACGGCTTCTTCATCATGGTCGAGGGCGGCAAGATCGACTGGGTCTGCCACGCCAACGACGCGGTGACCGCGATCCACGAGACGATCGCCCTCGACGACGCGATCAAAGTGGCGGTCGCTTTCGCCGCAAAGCACCCCGACGAAACGTTGATCGTCGTCACCGGCGACCACGAGACCGGCGGCTTGACCCTCGGCTTCGCAGGAACCCAGTACAAGAGCTACTTTGACCGGCTGGCCTATCAGAAAATCTCCACCGCCGAATTCGCCGCGCTGGTTAAAAACTGGAAAAAAGAGGGCAAGATGACCTTTGACGCCGCCAAGTCCCTGATCACCGAAAACTTCGGGCTCAAGTTCGCCGGCGACGCCAAAGATCCGATGGTGCTCAATCCCGATGAGCAGCGCCGGGTCGAGACCGCGTTCCGCCGTTCGATGGGCGACACCGACTACGCGCCGGGCGAAGACCGCAAGCTGCTCTACGGCGGCTACGACCCCCTCAGCGTGACCCTGACCCACATCCTCAACAACAAAGCCGGAGTGGCCTGGACCACCTATTCCCACACCGCGCTCCCGGTGGCGACTTCGGCGGGCGGCAAAAACGCCGCCGCATTCGGCGGCATGATCGACAACACCGACATCGCCAACCGCCTCAAGCCGATGCTGGGCCCGCTGCCATGAGCCGATGGCGGTTGCGGCTGCGTAAACACCTCCGCCGGAACCGCGCCGATCTGATTTGGATCGGCCTTTTTGCGCTCCTCGGCGTATTGCTCCAGTCGCTCGACCTCCGGCCCGCTTCGCCGGTCAGACAGACCGGGGTCAAAGTCCCGGCCCGGGTGCTCGCGGCCGACGACCGCTTCGTCACCAATCAGGGACTGGTGCTCTACGGGCACCAGATGCTCGAAGTCGAAGTGCTGCGCGGCGCTTATGCCGGCAAAGTCTTTCCTGCCCAGAATCTTCTCCACGCCCAGCCCGAGCTCGACCGGCTCTACCGGCCCGGCGACCGGGTGCTGACCGGCATCCTCGACGGCAGCGTGCCGGGCGAGAGCACGGTCAACGCCCAGGTGCTCTTTACGGTGGACAAGGCGCTCTGGCTGTTTGCCGCTTTCGCGCTGATTCTGCTGCTCTTCGGCGGGCTCACCGGGCTCAAGGCGCTGATCTCCTTTGTCATCGCCTGCCAGATTCTCTGGAAACTGGTGGTGCCGCTGTGTCTGCGCGGGATCAACCCCCTCATGGTGACGCTGGCGGCGGTGACGCTGCTGACCGCGGTGATCATCTTCATCGTCGCGGGCTGGAACCGCAAGGGAACGACCGCTTTCGCCGGTTCGATGCTCGGGGTGCTGGCGAGTTGCGGCCTCGCGGTGATGTTCAGCCGTCTTTTCGCGATCAACGGGGCGGTGATGCCGTATTCGCAGACGCTGATTTACGCCGGATTCCAGCATCTCAATTTGACCGATCTTTTTATCGGCGGGATTTTTCTCGCCTCGTCGGGGGCGGTGATGGACCTCGCGATGGACGTCGCCGCGGGGATGAACGAAGTCGCCTTGCACCGGCCGGGGCTGTCGCGGCGGGCGCTCGCCGCCTCCGGCTTGCGGATCGGGCGGACCGTGGTCGGGACGATGACCACCACCTTGCTCTTGGCTTACTCCGGCGGCTACCTGACGCTGTTGATGATGTTCGCCGCCGAGGGGATCGGCCCCTGGGAGTTTCTCAATTACCCCCACGTCGCCGCCGAAGCGGTCAAGACGCTGGTCGGCAGCCTCGGTCTGGTGCTGGTCGCGCCCTTCACCGCGCTGGTCGGGGCGCTGCTGCTCCATCGCGAGCGACGGCGCTGAGAACGCGTGATCCAGTTGTTTTGGATCAAAATAAACCGATTTTTTGACGCTCTTTTCTTGTCTTGTCCGGTGATTTGCTGTACCATAATCAGGAAACCATTACCGGAAACCAAGGAGGTTCGCTTTGAAAATCAGGAGTGTTTTGTTGCTGCTGGCGCTGTCGCTGGCCGCGGTCGCCGCCGCCGCGGCGGAACCGGTCAAACTTCAGGCCGAGAACGCCAAACTCGACTCCGCCCGGGTCGAAGTTCTGAGCACGCCCAAAATCGCCAACGACAAAGTGGTCGCGCTGAAATCCGGCGTCGCCGCCAACGTCCATACCAAGGACACCGCGCCCGACCTGGTCTTTGACCTCAAGCTTCCGGCCGGCCGGTACGAAATGAAGACCTTTGCGGTGACCGACGCCGAGGGCGAGGCTTTGATGAGCAAGGCCAAGACCAAATTTGAATCGATCTTCATGCAAGTCCAGCTCGACGACCAGATCCCCGGCAAAAAGGTGATCTACGTGCCGTGGAACCGCCCCCTCCAGACCACCGGCAAATATCAGCTCAAACCGGGCAGTCAGCTCAAAATCTGGCTGCCGCGCGGCGTCCAGCTCGACCGGGTCGAATTCGAGCCCTACGTTCCCCCCGCGGTGCCGGCTGCGGCGAAGAACTATCAGCCCAAAATCACGCCCAAGGCGGAACGCCCGCGGCTCTGGGTAAACCCGGAAACTTTGCCGCAGGTTCGCGCCAACCTCAATCTCGGCGAAAACAAAGCGGTCTGGGAAGAAATTCAGGCTTCCGCCGCCAAGCCCTACGCCTACACCTACGATCCCGAAGCCGACATCCAGTACGACGCCAAGCTTGAGCGGGCGGCCCAGGAAAAGGCGTTCGTCTATCTGATGACCGGGGACAAGAAAATCGGCCGCGAAGCGGTCGATCTGATGATGGCTTACATTCCCAACGTCCAGTTCAACAACCTGCTCGACATCGCCCGCGAAATCGGCCGGGCGCTGGTCAGCTGCTCCTTTGTCTACGACTACTGCTATGACTTGATGACCCCGGCGGAACGGACCGCGCTGAGCTCCGGCATGATGCGGCTCGCCGACGACATGGAGTGCGGCTGGCCGCCCTTCGGCCAGCCGATCGTCAACGGCCACGGGGCGGAGGCCCAGATCAACCGCGATTTGCTGACCATGGCGATCGCGATCTACGGCGAAAACAACGAGCCCTACAAATACTGCTCGTACCTGATCCTGGAAGAACTGATGCCGATGCGCGCCTTTGAATACCGCTCGAACCGCCACAACCAGGGGGTCGGCTACGGCTCTTTCCGCTTCAACTTTGAAATGCACGCGGCATGGCTGATGCGCCGGATGGCCGGGCGCGAAGTCTTTGATCCCAATATCAAAACGGTTTACAACCAGTGGCTCTACGGCCGGTT
This sequence comes from uncultured Victivallaceae bacterium, assembly GCA_964599205.1. GTDB lineage: Bacteria > Verrucomicrobiota > Lentisphaeria > Victivallales > Victivallaceae > JAVBUI01. Next base: position 12,341 of record CAZRFG010000029.1, on the reverse strand, counting down.
GCCGGACGGTTCGATCATGCTCGACGGCGACGGGAGTCTCAGCAAGGGCTACTTCAAGCGCCCGCAGAATACCTTTATGTGCGCGAGTTACGCCGCCGATCCGTTGTTCAAGGCGGAATTCGAGAAGCAGGGCGGCAAGGCCGACGACGCGTTGATTTTCCTGATGCTCAACGACCCCGCGCTCAAAGCCGACGGCGACTTGACCAAGCTGCCGCAGGTCCACTACTTCCGCGACGTGCTTCCGGCGATCATCTTCCGCACCGGCTGGAACATCGGGCCGGATTCGAGCGACGTCTTCATCGAGATGAAGGGCGGCGGCTACAGCTTCGCCAACCACCAGCACCTCGACGCCGGGGCGTTCCAGATCTTCTACCGCGGCATTCTCGCCACCGACCTCGGCACCTACAAGTTCTCGGGGACGCCCTATGACTTCGGCTTCAACAAGCGCTCGATTCCCCACAACGTGATGCTGATCCACGATCCCGGCGAGAAATTCGGGCGCGGCAACGTCTCCAACGACGGCGGCCAGCGGGTGGTCGAGCGGACTCCGCTCAACGTCAAAATGCTGACCACCGATCCCGAGTTCATCACCGGCAAGACGCTCTCGGCCGACTTCGGCCCGGACGCGATGGCGCCGGAATACGTGTTCTTCAAGACCAATCTCGCCCCCGCCTATTCGGCCAAGGTCAAGTTCTACACCCGGAGCTTCGCGGTGCTGCGGACCGGCAACGAAGCGGTTCCGGCGCTCCTCTTCACCGTCGACCGGGTCGAGAGCGCCCAAAAGGAGTTCAAGAAGTACTACACGCTCAACACCCTCTTTGAACCGAAAAAGAACGGCGAAGCGCTCGAAGTCACCTCGGATTGGAAGACCAATCCCGGCAAGCTGACCTTCCGGATGCTGCTGCCGGCCAAGCCGGAAATCAAGATTCTCCAGGGCAAGGAAACCTGGAACGTCTTCGGCACCCAGCTCACCGCACCGCTGCCGGATATGCCGCAGGCCAAGGGCTACCGCACCATGGTCAGCCCGGCGGCCGCGGCGACCGACGACCTCTTCGTCGCCGCGATGGCGATCGGCAACGCCGCCGCGATCGCGCCTGAGATCAAATCGCAGGCGGCGGCCGACCACATCGAGCTTAACGTGCTCGACTTCACGGTTGTCCTCGGCACCGGCAAGGCGCCGATCGCCAAGCCCTTCAAGTTCACCGTTCCCGCCGGCAAAGAGTCGCGCGTGCTCCTGGCCGACCTCGCCCCCGGCAAGTGGAAAGTCACCGGCAGCGGCAAGGACCTCACCGTCACCGTCGAACCCGGCAAGAACACAGCCTACGCCAAACTCGGCGGCGGCGACTACCAGGTCGCTCCGGTCCACTGAGCCGTATCCAAAGCAACGCCCCGTCCGGTGTCATCCGGGCGGGGCGTTTTTTTGCTTCCACAAGTGGGCTTATTTTTTCTCTTTGGCCGGTTCCGGGAAATAGAGTTTCTCAAATTGAGAAGTCAGTTCCTTGAGCTTTTGGGCGGTGGCGGGGTCGGCGCTCTGTTTGGTTTTCATCGCCCCGATCAGCATTTGGTGGAGGACGGTGATTTTGGCGACATAGTCCTTGTACGCAGGATCCTCAGGCGGCACCGGCTTGATCCGCTGGGTCATGAAATACTGGCTCACGATATGCTGGAATTCGTCGGCGTGGGTGTCCTTGTTGGCGACCCAGCGGACCAGCTGGTTGTAGTCCGGCTTCGGGTTTTCGGAGAGATGGTTGATTTCATGGATGCTTTTGGCGATGGTGTCGATGTGCTCATAAAGCAGCTTGAACCGGGTCTGGTCGTCGTAGATGCCGCAGGGGATTTCGCAGTGCGCGGCAACTTTGAGCGCGAGCAGCAGCGCGACGCCGAGGATCGCGGCGACGGTCAGGTGTTTTTTCATGACGATGTTCCTTTCGATATGGTTTCAGCCGACAAAAAACCCCGGTCGGAACCGGGGTTTTGAAGCCGTCAAGCGACGGTCAGCGGACCGCGTTGGCCGAGATATTGACTTTGCGGACGTAGAAGATCATGCCGAATTCGCTGTACTGCGAAGTCATGTTGAGCATCTTGGCCGCGCCGGCGGCTTTTGCCTGCTTGGTCATCATCGGCGCCACCGACGGGATGTTCACGGTGTCTTTGAACGCCGTGATGTCGCCGGGAGCTTCGGTCGAACCGGTGAAGAGCGGCAGCGAGAACAAATAGACGCCCCAGTTCTGGCTGTTGACGTGGGCCACGGTGGTGCCGGAGGTGGAGACCGGCTGGCGGTTGAGGTCGGGATCCTTGACCATGGTGGTGGAGGCACAGCCGGCGAGCAGCAATCCCATGCCGAGCATCATTGCCTGAAGAATCATCTTTTTCATGTTTTTTTCTCCTGGATTGAGTTCAGCGGATGGAGTTGCCGGAAACCGTGGCGGTCTTCCAGGCGAAGAGGAACGGAATCGGGAAGAGCAACCGGGTGCTTTCGGAGGACGACACCAGGTCAACCGTCTTGGCGCCGCCGAGCGATTTGCTCTTGGCGGTGACCATCCCGGTCACGGCGGTGACATTGCAGGAGTCCTCGCCGCAGAACGTGATGTTGCCCGGGGTCTGGACCGAACCGGTGAGCAGCGGGAACCACAGGAAATAGAACCCGGCGGCGTGGCCGCTGACGTGAGCCACGGTCGTCCCGGAATCAGTCAGGGGCAGATTGTTGAGATCCTTGGTCCCGGCACTCTGGACCGAGGAGCAGCCGGTGAGCATCATAAATGCCCCGGCGGCCATCAACGTCGCAATTGTTTTTTTCATCGTTGTTCCTTTCTCTTGCGAAAAATGACGGGTTGCGTTGATCGGATCAAAGGCATAACGATCCGACCGTCCGAAGCTAATATAAACTGCAAGTTTCGGTTTTCAAATCCCCATCGGAGTCTTTTTTCACAGAAAATGGAAAAAAAAGCAGCCGGATTGCTCCGGCCGCTTGAAAAAACGTGGCGTTGAGTTCAACGGAAGCGGTTGGTATAGGACAAATAGCACTCGATTTTGCGGTAGCTCGGACCGGTGGCGACCACGGTGGAGGGGTTTTCGTAGGGCTGGCTGGTGACATGACCGTCGGCATAGGCGGTGTTGACCGCCAGCTGGCCGTGGCGCCCCCAGGCGATGTAGCTCAACGGGGTGCCGGGGATCCAGTAAGTCGGCCCGTTGGTCCAGTTGTGGAGTTTGGCGGTAAAATAGTAGCCGTCCATGAAAGTCATCTTTTTGCCGGGGTCGAAGATTCGCCCGACTTTGAAAATCGGTTTGTCGATCAGCGCTCCCGAAACATAACCGTTGTTGCTGTTGAGCAAATATCCCCCCATCCGGTAGGTGATTTCGGGATCGCTGGAGTTCGGCGTGTAGGGGAGGTTGTTGGCGACGATCATGCCTTCCTCGGTCTGAGCGCCGGGACAGAGCGGCACCGCGGCCTGGGTGGAGGTGCTGGTCTTGCGGTCGAAAAAGCCGGGGCTGTAGGGCTGGAGCTGGCCGGTCCAGAAGCTTCCCCGCTGGGGATGGCTGAACCATTGGGCGGGTACGCCGAAGTCGTCGAAATCCTGGGCGTAGAGGGCGTTGAACATGGCGAGCTGTTTTTCAATATTGACGCAGCTGGCCGACTGGGCTTTGGCGCGGGCTTTGTTGAGCGAGGGCAGCAGCATCGAGGCGAGGATGGCGATGATCGCGACCACCACCAGAAGTTCGATCAGCGTGAACGGCTTCTTCATTGATTCTCTCCTTGTCGTTGGATATCCTGTAAATCGGGAAGCATGAAGATCCGCCGTCCCGGTACCGCCGGATTGGCGATCCGGAAAATCGCTTCGTCGAGCAGCGTCCGTCCGGCCTGGCACCAGTCGATGCCGATGTTGGCAACCGGTTCGAAGTCGGGAAGATAGCGGGACTTGCCGTCGACGCTGAGCAAGGTACGTTCAGCGGTCATGGTCCGGCCGTGTTTCGCCCGGTAGGCCTGCTGGACGATATTGCTTACGGTACCGCTCAGAATCAGATACCCGCAATCGGGATCGGCGAAGTTTTCCAAGTCCGGGTGATTGTCGGCCATTTCCACGCCTTCGCAAACGCCGTACGGCCTGAACTCTTCCCGAAAAACGTGAAAGAGGTTGCGGCCGGAGCCGAAGTTGAAGTGGAAACACTTGACCCGGGAAAGGCCGCGTTCGCGGAAGTAACGGCAGGCCAGCTCGGCGGTAACGAAGTAATCGAGTCCGACGTTGGACAGTTGCCCGCCGTACATCTCTCCCATCAGCAACCCGACGCCGGGAATGCCGGGCGGGAGTTCGAGCGGATTCCAGTCGTAGAGGCCGAGGAAGATCATGGCGTCCTTGCCGGCGATCTCATCTTGGCCGATCACCAGCGGCTGATGACGGTGATAAAAGTCGCTGAAGAAAATTTCGATCCGGCAGTCGCATTCCGCCGCCCGTTCCTGAAGCCCGAGCAGCGCATGAGCTCCGTAGGAGTGGGTCAGCTCGAGCGAATTGACCCCTTCGGTGAACACCGCGATCTTCCATTTCGGCGGAGTGAGCTCTTTGGTTTCACCGCTGCTGACATAGTTGCCGTCACCCTGACGCATGGTCACCAGACCGTCGCGTTCAAGCTCAAGCAGCGCGTTGCGCGCGGTGGAGATGGTCATCTTGAACTGCTCCGCCAGCGCCCGCAGCGACGGCAGTTTATCACCGGCGCGGAAGGTGCCGCAGCCGATCATCGCCCGGATATGGGTCATCAGTCGTTGCCGGTCATGCTTTGCCATGGTAAATCCTTAAACACTTTTTAAACTGTGAACAATTATACAACAGTTGGAATGAAAAAACAAGCCTAAATCGAAAAAAAACAAAAAAAAGACGTTCGCAATGGTGCGGAACCATAATGTCGGGAAAGTGTTTTGATTCGGATCCGACCGTCCGGAGCAGGGGGAGCCAAGGCGTCGGGACGGCAAGCCTGGCAGAGGACGCGGCGCGAAATGGCATGGCGTCCGGCGGTCAGTCCGCTGGCGACAAAATTTTGAGTTCGATCAGGTGTTCCAAGAGAATCCGGTGGACTTCGCTGATCGCCACCGCGCTCTCCTGGACGTTGTGACCGGATTTGATCACCAGTTCGCTGACCGCGCCGTCGAGGTGGGAACTGGTGTAGGGGACGATGCCGTCGGTGCCGCCGGGGACGCCGGCGGCGTCCTCGTTGCCGATGATCGAGTGATACTGGCGCGGCGGCGGCACCGGAAAGGTGGCGAGTTCGCAGAGCGCCGGGCTCTCCGGATTGAGGTTGTCGATCCCGGTGATGCCGGTCCGGGGCAGCGGCAGCCGCAGCCGTTCGCGGGTGGTGTTGAGCGTCAGGATGTCGGCGGGCAGCCGGATCAGCGAAATTCCGAAGCGGGCGATCGACGCCTGGGCCATCGGCGAGCCGCGGTGGGGCGTGGCCATGAAAATCACCCGGCTGACGAAGGGCAGCTGCTTGAAACAGAACGTCTCTTCCAGCATCCGGCACTCTTCCGGCTTGAGTTTGTCTTTGAAATCATGATAGGGTTTGCCGGCGATTTTGTCGATGGTGTCGGGGGCGCTGTCGCTGACCACCGCGTGGGTCAGCAATCCGCCCATGCTGTGGCCGATGATCACCATCTCTTCAAAGGCTTTGTTTTTGCCGTCGGGATCGAACTTTTGCTGGCAGTCGAGCAGTGCGATCCGGAGTTTGCGGGCGGAGTAAAAAACCGGGTTCCCGGTCGAATAGCTGAACAGCCAGAACTGGTAATGTTTGCGGATGCGCGGATCGCTCAGCAGCGAATTGACCAGCTGGGTCCAGGTCCGGGGGTGGGACATCAGGCCGTGCACCAGCAGCACCGGAATTTTGTCGGGGTCGTAGGGGGTGAGCTCAAAGAGGCCCTCCATCGAACTCATCTTGTCGGCGTTGACCATGTAGGCGATGTTTTCAAAGAGACTTCGCGGTTTCATCAAATAGACCAGCGGAGTGGTGAAGTCCTGCTCGATCGGCACCGCCGGATTGGCGGTGTCGATCGCCACCGCGTCGGCCCGGTGGGGGTCGAGGAATTCCGGCGTCGCCTGGAACGTGCCGTCGGCTTCCCCCTTGAACCGGATGATGAAGGTACAGGGATACGTCTGCCCGGCAAAGGAGCGCATCGGATCGACGTCGGTGGTGGTTTTGGCGATCTCGACGATCAGCGGCACCCCGATGCCGAACTTGCGGCTGAGCTGGAGCGCGTTTCTGGGGACAAAGGAGGAGCACAAATACAGGTGGTTGTCCGGATTCGCCGCCGCCGCCATGCGGTAGAGCGGCGGCTCAAAGAGCACCCGGCGGCCGAGCGTGTCGGTCAGCGAAAAGGATGACTTGCCGAGGAGTTTCTTGTCCTGTAAATAAAGGAAGATGCGCACCAGCGAGTTGTTGTAGTAGCGCGACATCACGAAATTCATCGGGTCGAAGCGCTCGATCTCCTGGGGATGGAGGTCGCCGTCAAAGAGATACATGTACGCGTAGAGCGCGCTGCTGACAAAATAGCGCACCGCGAGATCCGGATTCGAGTTTTTTTTGCCGAGGTGATAGTTGATGTCGGTCAGCACTTCGACGATTTTGCGGTCGCGGGTGCGCTTGAGTTCGACGTGGAGTTTGGCGATCACCGGATCGGGCGAATCCTCGAACTCGTCCATCAGGAGATTGCTCCTGAGATAGTTGGTGGTTTCCAGCGCGAGGTCATCCGGGTTCTCCGCCAGCGGAATGTAGTTGAGCTGGGACGACATCACGTCGCCCTTGGCCAGATGGATGTCCGAGGCGCAGCCGGCGAGCAGCAGCAGTGCCGGCAGCCACAGCAAACGAGCCAGATTCCGCATTTTGTCCGATCCCCCCATAGGCCGAACCGCCGGCGTTATTTGTTGAAGTCGGCGATATCCTCCGGGCCGACCGGCACGTAGGGGCCGGGTTTGACTTCGAGGAAGATCGACGGTGTTTTGACGATGGTTTTGTGAAAATATCCGACCGGGATTTCGATCGCCGCCGGATCGCCGCCGGGCGTCAGCGTGACCGTGCGCACGATCTTGCCGTCGGGTTCATAGACGGTGATTTCGATTTCGCCGCGCAGCACGGTCAAGAGCTCCCACTTGCCGCCGCCGTGGCGGTGGGTCGGGAATACGGTGTCCGGCATGGTCGCCACCAGCAGCCGGTGAATCGGATCTTCGAGCGACGCGTGCAAATTATAATGAGCCCGGCGGCGCGGGCTTTTTTCCGCTTCCGCCATCAAGGTTTCCATCAGCACCTTGTCGATCACTTTCATCGGTTGAAAATCTCCATTTCGACGCGAATTCAATTTGCAAAAGCGTCATTTTACAGTTATCTTATGAAGTTCATTGATAATGTAACCGGAAGTTTGAAAAATTCCATGGCGAGAACGCAAATAAATCAACATTCGGCCGGAAAAAACGAGGAGAGGGGCTTTCGGGTCAGGTACTTATTCTACTTTTCCTTTGCCGTTTTGCTTCTGCTCTCAGTAATTTCCTACACCCCTGAGGATTACAACGTCATTGCCGGCGGTACCAACAGTATCGCCCGCAACTGGATCGGCAACCTCGGCGCGGCGCTGGCCTATTTTCTCTTTGTCTGCTGCGGACTGGGTACTTACGTGCTGGTGGCGCTGGTCGGGTTCGGCATTTTGCGCGCCTTCATGCCGGGGCCGTCCAACCGGCTGCGGTTCCTCGGCGGCGCGGCGATGGCGCTTTTCGGCTCGCTGCTGCTGCTGGCGCTTTCGCCCGAGGCTTTCGGCTCGATCTGTGAAAAGCTCGGGCTCGGCCGCGAAGCGGCGGCGCGACAGGCGATTCCCGGCGGGGTGATCGGCCAGATTTTCGCCGCGCCGCGGGTGGAGGAGCTCGGCATCGCCGAGGGTTTCATCCGGCGGCTGATCGGTCCGGTGGGCACCACCATCGTCGGCTGGACCTTCTGTCTCGCCGGGGTGGTGATGATCTATTTCGCCGACTTCCACCAGTTCGTCAAACTCCACTTTGGCACGGTTGCCGAGCCGGAGGACGCCGCCGCCGCAACTCCGCGCCGCGCCGCCGTTTCGGCGGCCATCGCGGAAGAGGAGGAAGCGGAAGAGGCGGCGCCCCGCCGCGGCCGTTTCCTCGACAACGCCCGCGCCGCGCTGGCCGCGTTCCGCAATCAGCCGGAAGCCGCCGCCGCGCCCGAAAATGTGCCGCCGCCGGTTGCCCCGGTCGCCGCCGAGCCCGAACTGCCGCTCGCTCCCGCCCCCGCGCCGGAGCCGCCGCCGGAGCCGAAAGCGGCCCCCGCGCCGGTCCGCCGCGAAGTTCCCGCGGCCGCGCCGCATGCGTCCGCCAACGACGCCGCCCCCGACACCCGGATTACCGAAAAAGGCGAAGCCGCCCGCAAATCGCTGCTCGGCAGCTACACCCTTCCTCCCGCTTCGATGCTCAGCCGCGGCTCCGAAACCGGCGGCGAAAGCCTCGAATCGATCAACCGCAACAAAGAGATTCTCCAGCAGACCCTCAACAGCTTCAAAGTCGCCGGCCATGTCGCCGGTCACATCTCCGGCCCGCGGGTGACCCGCTATGAAATCATGCTGGAGCCGGGGGTCAACGTCAGCAAATTCGTGGCGCTCGCCGACAACATCGCGATGAACCTCTCGGCCAAAAGCGTCCGCATCCTCGCCCCCATTCCCGGCCGTCCGGCGGTGGGGGTGGAAGCGCCGAACAGCCGCTCCGAAGCGGTGTTTATGCGCTCGATCATGGAGTCCGAAGCGTGGCTCCAGGGCAGTTCGGCGATTCCGATCGTGCTCGGCCGCGACGTCGCCGGGCGGCCGATGGTGCTCGATTTGGCCAAGGCACCGCACCTGTTGATCGCCGGCTCCACCGGTAGCGGCAAGAGCGTCTGCATGAACACCTTGATCATGAGTCTGTTGTTCCGCTTCCGGCCGGACGAGCTGCGGCTGATCCTGGTCGACCCCAAGATCGTCGAATTCGAAGACTACAAGACGCTTCCCCACCTGATCACTCCGGTGGTCAACGACTCGCGCAAGGTGCCGACCGCGCTGCGCTGGGCGGTCCAGGAGATGGAGCGGCGCTATCGCATTCTCGCTTCCGCCGGGGTCAAAACCTTGACCGGCTACAACCAGCGCCCGCCCGATCCGCGGCCGATCGCCGGGCCCGACGGCAATCCGATTCCGGACAAGATGCCGATCCTGGTGGTGATCGTCGACGAGCTCGCCGATCTGATGATGACCGAGGCGCGCAAAGACGTCGAAACCTCAATCGCCCGGATCGCCCAGAAGGGGCGCGCCGCCGGCATCCACATGGTGATCGCCACCCAGCGCCCGAGCCGCGAAATCGTCACCGGAGTGATCCGCGCCAATCTGCCGACCAAGATCGCCTTCACCGTCAGCAAGCGGGTCGACAGCCAGGTGATCCTCGACCAGACCGGGGCGGAGACCTTGCTCGGCAAGGGCGACATGCTCTATCTGCCCCCCGGCATCGGCGGTCCCGACCGCATCCAGGGCGCGATGGTCGATGACAACGATATCAAAAAAGTGGTCAAATTCGTCTCCGACCAGGCCCCGCAGAGCTTCAACTCCGAAGTGATGTGCGAAGGCGCCGCCGAAGCCGAGGACGCCGAAGAGTTCGAGGACTTTGAGGAACACGATGCCGGCGACTACGAGGATATCGCTCCCTTGCTCAAAAAATACCTCCGGCCGGGCGACGGCGAAAATGTCCGCAAGGCCCTTGAAATCATCATTCTCGAACGCAAAGCCAGCACCAGCTACCTCCAGCGCCGGCTGGGAATCGGATACAACAAAGCCGCCGAACTGATCGATCTGTTTGAAGAACGCGGCATCGTCGGACCCCAGACCACCGGCGGCGGCAAGCGCGAAGTATTGATATTTGACGACATTACCAATGAGTGAGGAAGTCGATGAAAGAAACACTGCCATTGTTCGACGATGATCCGCCGGAAAAAGAACCCTCGCAAACCGTCCCGGCGGAACCGGCCGCCGTTTCCGCCGTTTCATCTCCCGAACCGGTCGCCGAAGTGGTTTCCGTGCCGTCTCCGGCTCGCGCTCCGGCCGCCGCTTCGACTCCCCGGCTTCGGGTGCCGGCTCCGCCGCCGCCGCCGCCGGCCAACGGCTCTTTCGGCGCGTATCTGCGCGATCTCCGGCTCCGCAACGGCTTCACCATCGACCAGATCGCCCAGGAGACCCGGATCGGGACCGGGTACCTGACGGCGATCGAGCGCGAGGATTACGGCGATCTGCCGCCGCCGGTCTACGTGCTGGCGTACGTCAAAATGCTGTGCAGCTTTTTCCGTCTCGACGACGCCTCCACTGAAACGCTGACCTCCGAATTGCGCCAGCGGCTCGAAATCGAGTCGCAGCCGCCGGAAAATCCGGACAAGCTGGTGGTTGACATGGAGAGCAGTCAGGAAAATCCGATTCTGCTCAAGCGGATTCTGCTGGTGATCGGCGGCGCGGTGTTTCTCCTGGTGGCGCTGATCACGGTGCTGGCATTGGTTTTCGTTTCTCCGTCCGCCAAGTCGCGTCCGGCCGATCCCGCCGATCCTGCCGCGGTCGCGGCGACCCCCGGCGGCGCACCCGCGCTGCTCGACGAAAAGCAGCTGCTGGAAATCCAGCCGCCGCCGAAACTTGAAGTTCACGTGCTGCCGGCCAAGGCGCAGTGATTTGCGGTTCCGAACCGCCCGGGAACGATGTTTCCGGGCGGTTTTGGTGTGGCGGTCCGGCGGCTCTATTGAAAAATGATTAAATCGGGTGTATAGTAACATCATGATGAAAATTCTTTTGATCAACGGTCCGAATCTGCAGTTGCTCGGACGGCGTGAACCGGAGATATACGGCAGCGAAACGTTGCCGGAGATCGTCGGCCGGCTGCGCATTCTGGCCGGCGAACTGGGAGTTGAACTGGCCGATTTTCAGTCCAACTGCGAAGGTGCGATCGTCGACCGGATCGGCGAAGCGCTTTTCGACGGGACCGCGGGCATCATCATCAATCCGGCCGCCTACACCCACACCAGCGTGGCCATCCGCGATGCGCTGAGCGCGGTCAAACTTCCGGCGGTCGAAGTTCATTTGAGCAATGTTCACGCCCGCGAGGAGTTCCGGCGGCTTTCACTGGTCTCCCCGGTCTGCTGCGGCGTGATCGCCGGCTTCGGCAGCGAAGGCTACGGCCTCGCCCTCGCGGCGCTGGCCAAACGGCTCGGCAAAGCATAATCCAGTTTTTTTTGGCGTTGTCCGCCGCGGAGGGGTTTCGCGGACGGCATGAAAATATGAATAACAACAGCGGCGGTCCGAAACCGAAACACGGCACGCCGGGTTCCCGGAATTGAACCAAAAGGGATCAACAAGATGAAGATCGAAGACATCAAGACCATTGTCAAATTGATGAGCGAAAACGATTTGACCGAGTTCAAGATCGAAGCCGAAGCCTATCAGCTCTGCATCAAGCGCGGCTGTCCGGCCGCCGCCCAGGTGATGGTCCAGGCCGCTCCGGTCGCCGCTCCGGTCGCCGCGCAGATCGCCGCTCAGGCTCCGGCCGCCGCCCCGGCTCCCGCCGCCCCGGCCGCCGCCCCGGCTGCCAGCGCCAAGCTGGTGACCATCGATTCCCCGCTGGTCGGCACCTTTTACCGCGCCGGGTCGCCCGACGCCGCGCCGTTCATCAAAGTCGGCGACAAGGTCAACTGCGACACCGTCATCGGCATCATCGAAGCGATGAAGGTGATGAACGAAATCAAAGCCGAAAAGACCGGCACGGTCAAAGATATCCTGGTCGGCAACGGCGAACCGGTCGAGTACGGCCAGGCGCTGGTCGTGATTGACTGAATCAACCCCATACGGAAGAGCTTATGGCCATTTTCAATAAAGTCCTGGTCGCCAACCGCGGCGAAATCGCGCTGCGGGTGATCCGTGCCTGCCGCGAGCTCGGCATCCGCACGGTGGCGGTCTATTCGACCGCTGACGCCGACAGTCTCCCGGTCCGTCTCGCCGACGAGGCGGTCTGCATCGGGCCGCCGCAATCGGGTTCGAGCTATCTATTGATCGACCGGATTCTCTCGGTGGCGGCGATCAGCGACGTCGACGCGGTTCATCCCGGTTACGGGTTCCTGTCCGAAAACGCTTATTTCGCCGAAGCCTGCCGCAAGCACGGCATCGTCTTCATCGGCCCGACGCCGGAAGCGATGCGCGCCCTCGGCGACAAGGCGGTGGCGCGTGAAACCATGAAAAAAGCGGGCGTTCCCACCACTCCCGGCAGCGACGGCGTGATCGTCAGCGAAGCCGACGCCCTCAAAATCGCGCATCGTCT
>CAZRFG010000028.1:8152-17680 GCA_964599205.1 uncultured Victivallaceae bacterium | reverse complement strand
CTGGAAAGTCAAGCCGGAACAACGTTCTTTCATGATATTATTACCATAGCACGCCGACGCGAAATAGCAAATGGAACCCCTTGATTCCATCACGATTTTTTACCGGTTGAGGAAAGGATTCAGGAGTGGGGCGGGGGCATCAGCCCCCGTTCCCGCGACTCCCCCATGCGCGTCGACAACAAGTGGTTTTTTGCCGGGAAGCGTGCGGAAAGGTCGCGTTTTGCCGGAGGCGGGACGAAGGAGCGTACTCGGGTACGTGACTGAGGAGTGCCGACCGGCAAGGCGCGAGATTTCCACACGCTTCCCGGCAAAAAAAATGGTGCGCTCGCACAGACTCGAACTGTGGACCCGATGATTAAGAGTCATCTGCTCTACCGACTGAGCTACGAGCGCACGTTTCCGTGACATCTTATAATTTGCCTCAAATTTCGAAAAAATCAAGTCGGAATTGCGGGGAAAGCACGGTTTTTTGTGAAAAAATTTCAGAAATCGCCGAAAAGGTCGGGTTGTTCGGCTTGCGGTTCGGCCTTGGACGGGGGCGCGGCGGGGGCGGTTGCCGGTGCCGGAACCGGGGCGGCCGGGGCGGCGAAGAGGTCGTCGGGGTCGGTCGGCGTGTCGCCGGCTTCGGCGGGAAGTTCGCGAAGTACGCTCCGGAGCTCCATGGTTTCGCAGATGGCGCGGATGCGCTCCCAGTCGGGGGGGCGGCGACGGCAGACCGTTTCGAGGTCGGCGTAGGCGGCGGGGAGGTCGGTGCGGAGCCGGATCAGTGCGCGATTGCGCTCGAGGAGCTCGCGGTGCTCGACCAGCAGCGCACGCTTGCGTTCGCTGGCGACTTTGGCGGGATCGCAAAAGATATGGTCGAGCGAATCGTGTTCGCGCAGCAGCTCGGCGGCGCCCTTGGGGCCGATGCCGGGGACGCCGGCGATGTTGTCGGAGCTGTCGCCGAGGAGCGCGAGGTAGTCGATGATCTGGTCGGGACGGACGGCGAATTTTTCAAGCACCCGCGCCTGGTTGCGCTCCTCCCACGGGCCTTTGGCGTCGGGGACCAGCATTTCGATGCGGTCGTCGATGAGTTGGGCGAGGTCTTTGTCCGAGCTGACGATCCGGACCGGGCCGGGGTTGGCTTTGGCCATTGCCGCGATCAGGTCGTCGGCTTCGTACTCTTTTTCCTCGAGGAGCGGCCAGCCGAAGGCGTCGGCGAGGTCGCGCAGATGGGGAATCTGTTTGCGCAGCGCTTCCGGCATCGGCGGCCGGGTGGCTTTGTAATCGGGATTGAGTTTGGTGCGGAATTCGACCCGGCCGCAGTCGAAGACGATCGCGCCCGGATTGTCCGGGAAGCGCTGCTGGAATTTGATCAGCATCCGGGCGAAGGGGAGCAGCGCATTGGTCGGCTCCCCCCTCGAATTGGTCAAGTCCCGGACGGCGAAAAAACAACGGAAAATCTGCGAATACGCGTCGATCAAAACCAGCGGCGCCATGGAATCACCTTTCTACAAAAATGTCGGTCTCCGGACGTCCCGATGATTCCCGGAGGAGTGTATTTGTGAGGAGAGAATACAAACCGGAGCTTGTTCGGACGTCCCGGAGACCCATACGTTATTATAGCACAAAAACGCTAAAAGGCCAAATCGGAAGATAAAAAAAAGTTAAAAAAACGGTCGAACCGGCCGATATGAGCAATAATTGATTTGCTTTTGGCGTATTTCCATGGTATATATGGCTGTTCCGGTGTGAATCGATTGCGGGCTGACACGGCGCTCGGCCGGAACTGCGCCGCAGCCCGGAGAAAGGTTTGATTATGGCTTCCCTTCGCTTCATTACCGCCAAAACGACAGTCGGCCAGTATGGTTCGGCCGATTTCACCATCACCGCAACCGGCTCGCTGGCGGTCAATGATGCTTCCAGTTGCTACGCGCTCAATTTGCAGGGGGTCTCCGGCGAATGCCGCAAACTGATCACCGACGGCGTCATTTCGCTCGTTACCCGCAATGCGGCGGGCACCGCGGTTCTTTTTGCCGCCGAATCCGGCGAAGCGCTTGACGGGATTGTCCTTTTTGACCTCAAAAATCCGGCGATCACGGTTTCGGTCGATACTGTTGACGGGACGGAGACGGCGCTGGCGCGCGGGATCAGCGCCCGCGATCTGGCGGTCGGGCGCGATCCCGATTTTTCGCCGGCGATTCCGGGCCGGATCGAGCCCTGGCGGGCGGCGCTGACCGTTTCCGCCACCCATCGCAACGGCGATGCCGAAGCGGCGGGGATCGCCGCCGCCGGGAAGCTCGAAATCGCCGCTCTCCTCAAGGGTGCGGTGACGGTCAAGGCGGCCGCCAATACCGATCTCAAAAGTGCGGTTCCCGCCGCTTCGGCAGATGCCGTGGCGCGCGGCCTGAGTTCGATCGGTGCAATGAAGTTTGCCGGCATCGACAATTCATTTAAGCTCACGGTCACCGCCTCCGGGGCCGCCGCCGGGAGCAACAGCGCCACCGCGGACGCGTATGGCATGCTGTCGATTTCGACGCTGGTGGTGGACGGCGACCTCGGCGGCACTTATACAATCAGCGCCTTTGGCGGCGGCACCGGGGACGGGGTGGCAAGAGCATACGGCATTGCCGGGGCGATTTCGGTCACGGTCGGCGGCTCGTTGCGGGCGGTGTTGAACGTCACGGCGCGTTCGTCGAATCGTGGCAGCGCCAACAACGACGCACTGGCGTACGGCGTGGTCGGTTCGCTCTTCAGCGCCGCCGAAGTCGCCGACGGCTGCCGGATGACCGTCAATGCGACCGCCGGGCTGGGATCAAGCGCGATCGGCAAGGTGGCGGCCTTTTATATCAACGGCGGGTTGTTGAGCGTCGCGGGCCGTTTCGGCGGGACATACAAAGTCAGCGCCGCCGGCGGACTGGGGGGCTGCGGCGCGGCCCAGGCGTTCGGGATTTACGCCGCCGGGGTCGCCGCCGGAGTGCTTGCCGGGAACTGGACGGTCAGCGCCAAGGGCGGCGGCACCAACGGCAATGTGAGCGGTTTCGCTGAAGCATACGGCGTCAAATCCACCGGCAATATCACATTGACCGGCGGGACCGACCAAAATTACCGCCTGAGCGTCAGCGCCACCGGCGCGATCGGCAAAGACGCCTCGGCGGCGGCGATCGGCTTCCGCTATGACCAGGCGTTCAGTTCCGCCGCCCGCTTCGGCGGAGCCGTGACCGTCAGCGCGACCGGGGGGCAGGCGACCGGGGTCGCGGACTCGCAATCCCACGCGACCGCGATCGGCGTCTCGGGCGGGAACGGGGCGCTTTCGTTCGCCTCGCTCGGCGGCGTTTTCAACATCACGGCCCGGAGCGGCCGCGACGCCACCCTGGCCGAAGCTTTCGCCGCCGGGATTTTCGCCAATGGCGCGTTGAGCGTCGGCGCGGCGGAAAAAACTTTTGCGATGACCGTCAATGCGACTTCCGGCCAGAGCGCGGGCTTCGCTTCGGGAATCGCCACCGCCGCCGGTGTCAGAGGGGCATCGCTTGCGGTCGCCGGGGCTTGGCTCGGGACCTACCACATCAACGCCGCCGGCGGCAAGGGGACGGGGGCCTATGGCGAGGCGAACGCATTGCGGACGATCTCGGGCGGCATGAGTTTCGGTACGCTCGGCGGGACCTATCTGGTGACGGCGCGGGGCGGTGCCGGCGACGGCACGGAGGGGTCCTCCAGTTATGCTTCGGCGACCGGCTTGAATTGTTCCGGCGGCGACTTCAACGCGACTTTGATCGACGCCGCGCTGCGGTTCACCGTCAACGCCGCGGCGGGGGCCGGAGGGGAAAACGCGAATGCCGCCGCAACCGGGATTTACACCAATAAAAGCGTCAATATCGCTTCCGGCTTCACCGCCAATCTTCAGGTCACCGCCATTGCCGCCAAAAGTTCCGGCGGCACCGCGGTGAGTGAAGCCTATGGGCTCCGTTTCGACAAAGCCGCCAACGATGTTTCGGTCACCGCCGCTTCGATTGCGGGTATGCTCGGCGGCAATTTCGCCGTTCGCGCGACCGGGGGCTCCGGCGGCGATGATGTGATCGCCTGGTGCTACGGCATCCGCAGCGCGACCGCGCTCAGCATCGGCTCGATCGACGCCAAATTCGTGCTGGCGGCGACCGCGACCGGCGGCACCGGCAAACAAGCGACGGTGGTGCTCCACGGCATCCGGAGCGAAGCGGCGCTGACCGTCGCGGGAACGGTCGGCGGGACTTATACGATCACCGGGACCGGCGGGACCGGCACCGGCGGCGGCAGCGCCAATCTCAACATGACCGGTATTTCCGGCAAAACCGGGGTGACGCTGGGCGATTTCGCCGCCACTTTCAGGATGACCGTAACCGGCACGGCAGGCAAGGGGAGTTTCTTGGCCGCCGCCGCCGACATTCGCGGCATCGACTCCGGGGCGGGGATGACGCTCGGCGATCTTGCCGGTACGGTCGCTGTCACCGCCAACGGCAACGGCGCGGCCAACGCCACCTTGCTCGAGGCTTATGGCTTGAGCGCCCGCGGCGGCGGCCTCTCAACCGGGGCATGGAGCAAAAGCTTTGCCCTCACTGTTACCGTCAACGGGCAAAAGGAGTACGGCGTCAACGGCTACGGGGTGTCTGCCTCGGGAGCCGTCTTGATCGAAAATCTGGCCGGAGCTCTCACGGTTGCCGTCAATGGCGGCAGCGCGGCAACCGGGCCGGTCGGCGGCTACGGCATCCAGGCATTCGGCGGCATTGCCATTGCCGCGCTTGAGCTCAACACTTTCCGGCTGACGGTGCGGAGCACCGGCGGCTACGGGAGAGACGGCAGTGCCGTCGCTTCCGGTGTCCGGGCGGCGGGCGGCAATCTTACATTCCATTCCAATGCGGCGGGGAACTGGACGGTCGAAGCCAATGCGCGCGGCAACAATCTAGCGACGATGACCGCGGCTTCCGCCCGCGCCACCGCGATCGAAGCGGTCGCCGGGAATATCACTATTGGTCAGGCGTTGTCCGGCACGTTCCGGGTGGTCGCTGCCGCAAACACTTCGACCGGCGACGCCAGCGCGCAGGCGCTGCTGGTCAAGAGCTCGGGGACGGTTGTCATTGCCAATGGCATCGGACCCGGCAGCAAGCTGACCGTGCTCGCCGGCGGCGGGAGCGGGGAGGTCGCTTCGGCGCTGGCGGCATTGTTTTACGCCGGCGGCGCGATGACGGTGACGGGAACCCTTTTCAGCACCGCTTCGGTCAGCGCCACCGGCGGCAAGGGGGGCAGCGATTCGAGCGCGGCGGCTTACGGTTTTTGGAGTGACAGCACGCTTGCGATCGGAAGTTTCGACCCCGCTTTTCGCCTTACCGTTTCGGCTTCCGGCGGGAGCGGACGCGCCGCTTCGGCGACGGCCGCCGGGATCGCGGGACAAGCATTGACCATGGACACGCTGGCCGGGCGCATCGAGGTGACCGCCCGCGGCAAAAACAATGCCGGGAGCGCCGCCGCCACCGCCTCCGGGTTGCAGGCCGACACCGTGACCATTGACGCGGTCGATGCCGGTTTTTATCTCGCGGTAACCGCGATCGCCGGAAACGGGCTTGATGCCGGCGCGACCGCCGCCGGACTGGCGGGCACCGCGGCTCTTGCATTGAATGGCGGCTTTGCCGGGACACTCTCGGTCAATGCGACCGCCGGGATCGGCACCGGTGGTGCCGGCGGCAGTTCCAGCGCCCGGGCCTATGGCTGGCGAAATGACGGCGGCTCCACGGAATCCTCCGGCCTGTTGTCCGGGAGTTGGACGGTCGGTGCCAAAGGCGGCAGCCGGAGTGTGCTCGCCAATGACGCCGAGGCGATCGGCATGCTTGCGGCGACGTTCACTTTGAGTCGCGCGTTTGACTCCAAATTCCGTCTCACCGTCACTGCGGCCGGAGGCTCCGGTGCGGCGGCTTTCGCCACCGCCGCCGGAATCAATGCGTCGACCGGCAACCTGAGCGTGTCAGGTACGCTTGACGGCACCTGGAATATCACCGGTCGCGGCGGTTCCGGCCAGAGTGACGCTGCCGCGACGGCGGCCGGCTTGTCCGGTGCCGCCGACATCACCCTCGGCGGCGATGCTTCGACGTTCAAGCTGGCAGTCAATGCGACCGGGGGC
Organism: uncultured Victivallaceae bacterium; assembly: GCA_964599205.1. Lineage (GTDB taxonomy): Bacteria > Verrucomicrobiota > Lentisphaeria > Victivallales > Victivallaceae > JAVBUI01. The sequence goes on along the minus strand of CAZRFG010000028.1, from coordinate 11,553 downwards.
AGCGGCTTTGACGCTTCGGCGGCGGCGTATGGGTTCACCGCCGGCGGCGCTTTCGCCGGCGGATCATTCGACGGCAATTATCAGATCAAGGCTCAGGGCGGCAGCGGCCTCGGCAACGGCTCGCCGGAAGCGGCGGCAACCGCCGCCTGGATCGACGCCGGTTCAACCGTTTCACTGACCGCCGGCAGCAAACTCACGGTCAATGTCGCCGCCGTTGCCGGAAGCGCGGTCGATGCCGACGCCGAAGCCGCCGGAATCGACGCGGCGGGCGAGGTCACGCTCAATACGCTCGACGGCAACTGGACGGTTGCCGCCACCGGCGGACGGGGCACCAACGGCTCGGCGGCGGCGTACGGCATCCGGTCCGGGGAGAGGTTGGCGGTGGCGGCGGTCGATCCGGCTTTGCGGATGACGGTGACCGCGACCGGCGGCAGCGCTTACGGCAATACCGATGCGTGGGCGGCCGGTTTATCGGGGGAGATTGTCAACATCACCGCTCCCGCGCTTGGCGGCAATTGGACGATCATGGTGGCCGCCGGACTCGGCGATTTCTCGGCTCATGCGATCGGCGCATGGATTTCCTCGGTGCTCGATCCGGCCCAGAGTGCGGAGGCCGGGACTATTGCCATCTCGTCGCAATTGACGGCGACGGTCAGTGTCACCGTCAAGGGCGGGGCCGGCTCCAATGCGCCGCAATCGACGGTCGGTTACGGGATTCGGTGCGGGATGAATTTCAATTTATCCGGCGGGGTGGCGGACGCTTTCAAGTTGACCGTCGCCGTCACCGGTTCAAGCCGTTACGCGCCCTCGGCAACGGCTTGGGCGTACGGTATATACTGCGAAAACAGCGGTTTCGCCATATCAGGCCCGATCGCCGGGGTCTGGAGCATTTCCGCGACCGGCGGCAACGCCGCTCAGGACGGTAGCGCCGGCAGCACCGGTTTTTATCTGGCGGGCGGCATGATCAATATGCAGTTGGGGAATATTACCTCCGGTTTTATGATGACCGTCAAGGCGGCGGGGGGGAGTGGCGGCAGTGTCAATGCGACCGCCCGGGGCGTTCATGCCGATTCCATCTGGACTGCCGGTTTTGCCGGGCAACTGACGGTCACGGCAACCGGCGGTCGCGGCACGGTGTTGGCGGAAGCGCACGCTTACGGCCTTTCCGGCTTAACCATCGACGACGGCGGCTTTGCCGGCAGAATCACGGTGAGCGCGACCGGCGGCAGCGGATTGACTGCCGCCGCCGATGCTGCCGGGATATCGGCATCCGGTTATTTCAGCAGCGCCGGTTTTTCGGGAGTGATCGAGGCGGCGGCGACCGGCGGCAATTTGAGTGCGGGTTCCGGCGGCGACGCCTCCGGTACCGCTGCCGGGATTGAAGCGGGAATGGACCTTTCGCTCGGGAGTTTCACCGGCGGCATCAAAGCGGTTGCCAAAGGCGGCAGCGGCTCCGGTTCCAATCATGCTTACGCGTACGGGCTCAAGGCCGGAACGACGTTAACCGTATCCTCCGGCGTGGTGGCGGGCTCGCTCAGCGCGACCGCTGCCGCCGGGGCGCGGGGCGATGCCACCGCCGTCGGTCTCACCGCAACTTCACTTGACGGCGTCACCCGATTTGCCGGCCGGATTACCGCGACCGCGACCGGGCTGGCCGCCGCCGCCACCGCCGGAGCGTGGGGCGTCAAGGTTGACGATTTCGGCGGCGAAGCGATCACCGTTTCCGGGGTGATCGCCGCGGCCGGGAGCAGTCGAGCGGTCGGCATTTCCGGCAACCAGCTCAACCTCACCGTCACCGGGGTGATCTATGCCGGCAGGAACGGCAACGCCGATACCCTCGCCAATACCTTGCTCCAGCTCTGGAACAATCAGGGCAGTGTCAAAGGCTACCTCGGCGACGTCCGGAACCTCAACGGCGAGGCGATCGCGATCCGGGGCGGCTCCGGGATGGATACGGTCAAACTCGGGGCGGGGGCGATGGTGATCGGCGACATCGACTTCGGCGCCGGGAGCGATCTCATGATGATCAGCAGCGGCGCGCAGCTGGCAGGTTCGCTCAAGGTCGACGGCAATCCCGACACCCCGCTGGCGTGGACTTACGTCCTCGACACCGCGGCATCGAAAAATGCGATCGTCACCTTGCCGGGCGGACTCGATGATGCGCTTCAGGGCTCATCCGTGTCGGTCAAACTTGAAACCGGGCGGATCGGGGAGTATATTTTATTGGAAGGCGCTTCCGGGATCAATATTTCGATCAATGTCGGCGGCCAGGTGATTGCGGTCGGACAGTCCGGTTATGTTTATAACGACGTGGTGATCAATTATTACCGCAAAAATATCGGCGGCGGCCGCGATCAGTTGATTTTGAGCGTGCAACCCGCGCCGGAACCGCCCGCCGCGACCGGCGGCAACGATTGGGGAAGTTCGGCGGTGGAGGATGCGGCCGGATCGGTTGCCGGAGCGGCTTCGCTGACGCTCGGCGACGGTGCGTCCGCCCCCGGCGGCGCGGCTGACGGGCTTGACGCCGGTTTGACTTCGGATTTGGATCAATATGCGGCGGCGGCGATGACCGAATTGAGCACGCTTGGTAATGAGGATGCGGCCCGTAAATACGGGCTGCTGGCGGCAGTCTAAAACAGAGGATGTATGGAGCTTTTTCTCAAACCGCTGAGTTTGGGCGCGGCGGGCATTCGCGGTGAAGTCGGGGCCGGTCTGACGCCGGAGGTGGCGGGCGATTTCGCCGCCGCGTTCGGCACCATGAAGAGCGGGTCGCCGGTGTTGCTGGCCTGCGACACCCGGCCCTCGTCGCTGCCGCTTTGCCACGCGGTGATCGCCGCGCTGCTGAGTTGCGGCTGCCGGGTGATCGACGGCGGGGTGATGCCGGCGGGGATGCTTCACTTCCTGATTCCGGCGCTCGGCTTCGGCGGCGGGCTGATGATTTCGGGCGGACACCAGGCGGCGGGGTGGAATGCGATCATTCCCTTTGACGCCGACGGCGCGTACTTCGACGACATCCAGCGCCGCGAACTCTTTGACCTCTACCACGCCCGGCGTTTCGCCGAGGCCAATTACGAAGAGATCCTGCCGGTCGAAAAACTCGACCCGGCCGCGCTCAACGCCTACTGGGACAGTTTGCGCGCCGCAGTCGACACCGAGGCGATCCGCCGCGCGCATTTCACCGTAATCGGCGACTACTGCAACGGCGCGGGATCGGCTTTCGCCGCCAGGTTCGCCGAGATTTTCAACCTCAACCAGATCGCGGTCAACGACGGCGACAGCGGGGTGGTTTCGCGCGACCCCGAGCCGCGGCCGCGCAGCGAATCGCCGATCCGGGCGGTGATCCGCCCCCTGGGGGCGGCGCTCGGACTGGTGTTCAACAGCGACATGAGCCGGCTCGGACT
>CAZRFG010000028.1:0-8052 GCA_964599205.1 uncultured Victivallaceae bacterium | reverse complement strand
TCCTTTGCCTACGGCACTTTGCGCGGTTTCGACGGCTTCCGGATGGCGGCGCTGTTTCTCGAAATGCTCGCACTGCGCGGCACCAAGCTCAGCGAACAGCTGAAGGCGCTGCCGCGCTTCCACATCGTCAAAAAGACCTTGCCGAGCCCCTCCGCTCACGGATACGCGCTGCTCCGCCGCCTCAAGGGGCGCTTCGGCGACGCCGAATTGAGCGAACTTGACGGGCTCCGCTTCGACTGGGAAGACGGCTGGCTGAGCTTGCGCATCTCCAACACCGAGCCGGTGATCCGGCTGATTTCGGAGTCCAAGCGCCGCACCAGCGCGATCGAACGGGCATGGCAGGCGCGCGCCATGCTGGAAAGTACGGTACTGCGATGAACCAGCATCCATCCTTGCTCAAATTTTCCGAAAGCGGAGTCCGCGGCGTGGTCGGGTCCGGCCTGACGCCCCATCTGGTGACCGAGCTTGCCGCCGCCTTTGGCCTCTATCAGGGCGGCGGGCGGATTCTCATTGGCCGCGACACCCGGCCGACCGGGGAGATGCTCGAACACGCGGTGACCGCCGGGCTGCTGGCGGTCGGCTGCCAGGTGATCAAGCTCGGCATCGTGCCGACCCCGACCCTCCAGCTGCTGGTGCGCGAATTGAACGCGGCGGGCGGCATTGCGATTACCGCGAGCCACAACCCGGCGCAGTGGAATGCGTTGAAATTCGTCAGCTCGGGCGGGGTTTTCCTCGACCAGACCGAGGCGGCGGAACTCTTCGATATTTACAGCCAGGGGAATTTCGCCTTTGCCCGCGAGAGCGAGCTGCGCGAAGTTTCCGAATTCGCCAATCCCTTTGCGCTCCACGCCAAGCGGATTTTTCAGGCCGTCGATACCAAAGCGATCCGGGAGCGCCGCCTCAAGGTCGCGGTCGACTGTTGCAACGGCGTCGGCGCGGTCCACTCCCGCGGCTTCCTCGAAAAGCTCGGCTGCCAAGTGGTCACCGTCAACAGCGAGCCCGACGGCCGCTTCCGGCGGGTTCCCGAGCCGCTGCCGGAGCACCTCGGCGCGCTGGCCGAGCTGGTCAAACGCGAAAAGTGCGACATCGGCTTCGCCCAGGACCCCGACGGCGACCGGCTGACGCTGGTCGACGACACCGCCCGGGTGCTCAGTCCGCAGTGGACGGTAGCGCTGGCCTTTGAGCACATTCTCGAAGCCTATCCGGGGCCGGTGGCGGTCAATTTGCAGACCACCCATCTGATCGAGAAGATCGCCGAGGACTGCGGCGGCGAAGTCTTTTACTCCAAAGTCGGCGAGATCAATGTGGTCCAGAAAATGCGCGAGTGCAACGCCGGCATCGGCGGCGAGGGCAACTGCGGCGGCGTGATCTGGCGGCGCGTCCACCCCTGCCGCGACAGCTTCTCGGGAATGGCGATCCTGCTCGAAATGCTGGCGCTGTCGGGTTCGAAGCTCTCCGACATCGTCGACAGTCTCCCCAATTGCTGCAACCGCTCGATGCGTTTCGAGCTTGCGCCGAAAGTCGCCCGCAACGTGGTCGAGACGCTCTGCCGCCGCTATGCGGACCGGGGGCCGTTGACCTTTGACGGCTTCCGGCTCAATCTGCCCGACGGCTGGGTGCTGGTGCGCTCGTCCAACACCGAGCCGATCCTGCGGCTCAACGTCGAGCGCGAATCCGAAAAGGCGACCGAATCGCTGCTGCAGAAATTCGCCGCCGAAATCGAAGAAATCATCAAGGAATGAAGTGCATGCGTGAAGTTTATATTTTCGACATGGATCACACCCTGATCAATGCCGATTGCGATGTTTCGTGGAAGAGTTATGCGGTCCGTCACGGTCTCGCTCCCGCTTCGGCGCTCGCCGAGGCCGACGCTTTTTTCGCCGATTACAACCGGGGCTGCCTCGATTTTGAGGCTTTCGTCCGTTTTCAGCTCCGCGAATTTGCGGGCCATACTCCGGCGGAAATGGCGGTTGAGACGGCGCGGCACTTTGAGGAATTCATCCGGCCCCAAGTTTATCCCGCCGCGCTGGCGCTGGTTAAGTCGCTGATGGCAAAGGAGGTTCCGGTGGCGATCCTGACTTCGACCAATGAAGCGATCGCCCGGCCGGTGGCGGATTACTTCGGGATCACCGAGCTGATGGGCACCGGGCTTGAGCTTGCCGACGGCCGCTACACCGGCCGGATCGACGGTGAATACTTCGCCAAAGCGGGCAAAATCGCTCCCGCCACCGCGTTCGTCGAGCGCCACGGCCGGACGCTGGCCGACCTCGTCTACTACGGCGACAGCATCAACGACCGCAACGTGATGGAGATCGCCGGCCGCCCGGTCGCCGCCAATCCCTCGGCCGCGCTGGAGGCACTCGCCCGCGAACGCGGCTGGGAAATCGTCCGTTTCTGACCGGTTTGGTGCCGCCCGCGGGCGTCTTGACCGTGATCGAACGGCCGGCGCCGGTGTGACTTTGCAATCCAGGTGTTTAATGGTCAAAAGGATGAACGGCGATGAAACAACAGGCTTTTGTGATGAAGTTGAAACCCGGATGCCTTGCCGAATACCGGCGGCGGCACGACGAGATTTCCGACGAACTCCTGGCGGTGCATAGCGAGCACGGCATCCGCGACTACTCGATCTTCTGCGACGAGGCGACCGGCACCCTTTTCGCAGTCCGCCGCCTGACCGGCGACAACACCGTTGACGCGCTGCGGCAGGAGGATTGCATCCGGCGCTGGTGGGAACGCAATATCGACTTGATGGAGTGCCGTCCCGATTGCGAACCGGTGGCCCGCGATTTGACTCTGGTCTTCCACATGGATTGAGAAATAGTACAGTTCGTTCCGAAATTACTTTTGCAATCGGCTCTTTCCTCCGAAAATATAAAATAAATCGGTTTTTAATTTGACGGAATATGCAAGTGCGGTTATACTAATACAGTTGGTTCCGGTTGGCGCGCAGGGATTCGCCGCTCCGGGGCGACCATTCAAAAGCAAGGAAGCTCAATTATGCTCAAGCCGGTTGGACTGCTGACGGAGTACAAGGTCGATCCTCTTGGAATGGATGAACCGTGGCCGCGGTTCGGTTATCGGCTGGAGGGCGACGGCAAGCGCCAGTCAAGCTACCGGCTGGAAGTGCGCGATGAGGCGGGCGAAACCGTATTCGACAGCGGCGTGGTCAAGTCGGCGGCGACCGTCCAGCTCGAATATGCCGGGCGGCCGCTGCGACCCTTTCAACGCTACCGCTGGACGGTCGAAGCGACCGATGAGAGCGGGCAAAGCGCGCGTTCCGCCGAAGCCTTTTTTGAAACCGGTTTCATGGGGACGCCGTGGCGCGCACAATGGATCGCCGCCTTTACCGGCTCCGCCAATCAGCAGCCCGTGCGCTGCCTCGGCAAAGCTTTCGCCGCCGCCAAAAAAGTCAAGTCGGCGCGTCTCGCCATCTCCGCCCTCGGTCTTCACCTCGCTTACCTCAACGGCAAAGCGGTTTCCGAGGACTGTCTCACCCCCGGCTGGACCGACTACTACGACCGCGTCCAGTATCAGGTCTACGACGTCGCCGGCTTGCTCAAAAAAGGCGATAACATGCTTGCGGTGGAACTTGCCGAAGGCTGGTACGCCGGACGGATCAGCCGGGTCTGGAATCACGAGCGCCCGACCTTCGGCGAACACCCGATGCTGATCGCCGAGCTTCGCATCACGTACGCCGACGGCGGCACCGAGGTGGTGGCGACCGGCCCCGACTGGAAGGCCGACCTGACTGAAATCCGTTACTCCGATATCTATATGGGCGAAAAGTTCTGCGCCGACCTCGCCGATCCCGCGATCTATCTACGCGAAGGCCGGATTCCGGTCACCGTCTGTCAGCCCAAAGCCCGGATCGAGTGGCAGAGCGGCGCGCCGGTGCGGCGGGTGATGACCCTGAAGCCGGTTTCGATCGACCGCCGCGCCAACGGCGCGATCGTGGTCGACTTCGGCCAGAACCTCGCCGGGCGCGAAAGGCTCCGGATTCCCAAAGCCGGGCGCGGCGCGGTGGTGACCGTCCGCCACGGCGAAATGCTGAACCCGGACGGCTCGCTCTATGTCGAGAATCTCCGGAGCGCGGCGGCCTCGACGGTCTACGTGACCGGCGACAAAGCCGACGTCTACGAGCCCAAATTCACCTTTTACGGCTTCCGCTACCTCGAAATCTCCGGCTGGCCGGGGAAATTCGACGAGCGGTCGGTCGAGGCGGTGGTGCTGTCGTCGGAGCTCGCCGTCACCGGCGACTTCAAGTGCTCCAATCCGCTCCTCAACCAGCTCTATTCCAACATCGTCTGGGGGCAGCGCGGCAACTTCGTCGATGTTCCCACCGACTGCCCGCAGCGCGACGAGCGACTGGGCTGGACCGGCGACACCCAGGTCTTTGTCAACGTCGCCACCTTCAACATGTTCTGCGCCGAATTCTACACCAAGTGGATCGAGGATCTCAACCTCAGCCGCCATGGCGACGTCTACCCCAACTTCGCGCCGATGCCCTACCGCCAGCCCCGGCAGCAGATGGCGACCGAGATGAATTTCGCCTCCGGCTGGGGCGACGCCGGGTTGATCTGCCCGCATGAAATGTACCGCAAATACGGCGACTGCCGGATCTTGCGCAAATACCTCGGCAACATGGCCCGCCACCTCGACTTTCAGATCGAGCGCGCCGGCGGTTCGCGGATCGTCCGCAACGCCTGCTACGGCGACTGGCTCAACATCGATGCCCCGACCGACGAAAGTCTGATCTCAACCGCCTATCTCGCCGGGATGAACTTCCTGCTCGCCGAGATGGCGGAACTCTGCGGCGAAAAAGAGTTCGCCCGGCAGCGCCGCCGGATCGGCGAAGAGGTCCGCGAAGCCTACCAGCAGGAGTTCTTCACGCCCTCCGGCGAGCTCAAGGTGAAAACCCAGACCGCGGCGCTGCTGTCGCTCCACTTCGACCTCGTCCCCAAAAAGGCGTTGCGCAAAACCGCCGACTTCCTGCTCCACGACATCCGGGTGACGCGCAAGCTCCACTTGAGCACCGGCTTCCTCGGAACGCCGCTGCTGATGAAAGTCCTGACCAAGCTCGGCGAGATCGACACCGCCTACGAGTTGCTCCAGCAGACCACCTACCCCGGCTGGCTCTACCCGGTCACCCAGGGGGCGACCACGATGTGGGAGCGCTGGAATTCATGGACCCGCGAAAAGGGGTTCGGCGACGTCGGCATGAACTCCTTCAACCACTACGCCTACGGCGCGGTCGGCGAGTGGTTTTTTGAAACCATCTGCGGGATTCAGAGCCGCGACGGCTTCGCCACCCTCGAGCTTGCGCCGCAGTTCGGGCGTTCGCTCCAATTCGCCGAAGCCGGCTACGACTCGATCCGCGGCCGGATCGTCTCCGGCTGGCGTCGCCGCAAAGACGGCGCGGTCGTCTGGAAATTCACCATTCCCCCCAATGTCGAGGCGAAAATCGTCATTCCCGCCGGCTGGCAGGCATCCGGTCCGGCGGCGGCGAAACTCGGCGCGGGAAGTTATCAATTCATCCTAAACCCGAAAGAATGCTGAAAATGAAAATTCTCCTTCACGTCAATTATCACGAAGGTCCGGGAACGATGCTCGAGGAGCTCTTTGCCCTGGCCGAACGCAACGGCTGCGACGGCGTCGAATTGCGCTGGAAGTACCGCTTCAGCGACCGCACCCAGGCGGAATACCGCGAAGAGGTGGTGCGGCTCAAGCATCTCCATCCCGACATGGACATCGTTTTCGGCGCGTGCGTCGACTTCTGCCGCGGCGACCGGGAGACGGTCGAGCGCGAAACCAGCGAATTCATCGAATTCATGGCGTGGGCCAAAGCGCATTGCGGCAGTACCTTGTTCAACTTTTTCACCGGCGGCCTGACCCGCAAGGACACGCCCTACTATGAATTTGAAGTCAACGGCAGCGGCATGGCCGAAGAAGGCGATTTCGAGCGTTCGGCGGCCGGGCTCCGCATCGTCGGCGACGCCGCCGCCAAACTCGGCATCCGGCTCGCCCTCGAAACCCACAACAACTATCTTCACGACCTCGTCCCCGCCTGCCGCAAGCTGATGGATATGACCAACCATCCCGCGGTCGGCCTCAACTTCGACCAGGGCAACATCGCGCTGAACCCCAAGGGCGGCACCGTCGATTCGTTCTTTGAAGCCCTTTCCGACAAAATCTACTACGCCCACTTGAAGAACGTCCAGGTGGTGCGCGGCAAGAACGGCGGCGGCTACTTCATCACCCGGCTGGAAGAGGGTTGTATCAATCAGCGCCGGGTCATGCAGTTGCTGAAGAAGCACCTCCAGGGCGGCGTGATCGCCATCGAGTACCCGTGCCCCGGCGACAGTTTTACCGCCGCCAAACGCGACATGAACTACCTCCGCGAGCTGCTGGCGGAGATCTGAGATCGTCAGTTCCCGCGTCCGACCGGTTCTCCCGGTCGGATTTTTTTTGCCGGTGCGCCGATTCCCGCTATGCGCTGCTAATTAAATCGGATTGCCCGAAATTCCATCACGTTTTTCGCGGAGCCGCTTCAAAAATGTTGATTCATTGCTTTTCGTTCAAAATAAGCAATGTGCCAATAATATATATCATAATTTTTTGATTAAGTAATATTAAACGAATGGATCGATAGAAGGAATGGCACAATAGACCACAAAACGGAGAAGACTCAATCATTATTCCGTTCGGGACAAACTGTCATGATGCAATTCAAGCAGTTTTTTCTTTACAGATGGATCGGTAATTTCATACCTTGCAGTATTCACAACGAATCCTCCCATACTCCAACGGCAAATTGTAATCCACATAACATTGTTATTGTCGTCTATGCGCAAAGAATATCGGTAATGGTTTGCCGTATAAATTGAGTGACCTCGTAGGTTCGTCAGATGGCGATCCACATACCTTACTGGAATATTTAAATGATACGGGAAATCATCAAAACGCTCTATTTCGATATTGGATATACTCATGAAATTCCACCAAAATAAAGCAATCTGAATTGCGGAAATCAATCCCACAACCATGAATGGAATCACGATGAATTTAATAACCCGTTGTCTAAACTTAACCTTCATATAACGATATATCTATGTGGTTTTTCCTAATAATATAGCCGATATTGATGTGTTGCTATAAGTTGATTATCATATATTGGTTACCGTGCACTAATTTAATGTATATGTTATTCATGAAAAATGCAAACTCATTTTTGAGGATAAAATATTTTTGCTCCAGCCCCGGTAAAGGGTCTTTCCCAAAAAGGAATATGTTCATTTTTAGGGAGTGCCGGACGTGTTCCATATGGAGAAACTTGATTTGCATAAGCACGAACTCGACATTGTAGTTTATTTGCCAAATCTTGTGTGACTTTTTCTCCATTTTCATCTTGAATTCCATAGCACATGCGAATATCAATAATAGCATTCGGTGATAGTAATTTTTGCAATCTTTCGATTTGAGATGGAGTCATTCGATCAAGTCTGTCCGATTTGCCTCCGATTTCAAATTCTCCAGAAAACTCACCATGACCAGTAATAATAAGTTCAGCTAATGTTCCTGGCGCATATTCTTTCTCCAACTTCGTCAACATATCACCAATCGTAGAAACACGGATTCCTCCAAAACCAGAAGATTCTTCGGTGCGTACGGTTGCAGAACGCATTGCAACTTTTTTTGAGGTTTTTTCGTCAAGTTTTTCATATTTACATTTACAATTAGGGTGTATCGGCAATGCAGGACGTTTTACATCTAATTCACGAAATCTCTTTCCATGATTATTTACACATTGCATGCAACTATTTTCACCTTTATCTGCAACATATACCAACCAAGGATCTTTTTGATCCTTTTCTTCCATTTGTTTGTCTAGTTTTGACAGTACTTCTTCGATTTTGAATAATTCCATATGTTGCTCCTTTTTTTATGGTTTGCAAAAAAAACAGAAGAAATATTTTTCGCGTTGACAATGGCTATCTTGTCAACCTTTTAGTTATGATTGAAATTGGTAAGAATTGGTGACGCTTACCTCTGATA
>CAZRFG010000027.1:0-17704 GCA_964599205.1 uncultured Victivallaceae bacterium | reverse complement strand
CATAGCGTCTCCTTTTGCGTTAAATTATGGTGAATGACGTAAAATGTATGGTTCCGGACTCCGGCGCGGGCTGAATCCGCTTCCCGCCGGCGATTATTACGCTTTTGACGCCCGACTTGATAAATTATACCTTGACTTTTTTCTCAAAGCAACCCCAAAGAGCAAAAAAAAAGAATTTTTTATTGAATATATTCATACTATATTGAATACAAATTCACATAATGAAACAATGTTAAATATTTATAATAAACGAATTAAATATAAATTCAATAATGAATAATTATTTTTATTCATACAAATAATGATATTTATTCAGAAAATAGTTGTTTATTTTTACAAAAGCCTTTGCATTTTTTGTATGGCCATACTATAATTGGAAAAAGATCGAAACCGACAGGAGGTTGCCATCATGACCATGACTGAAATCGCCAAAAGAGCCGGAGTTTCCCAGGCCACCGTTTCGCGGGTGCTCAACGGCAGCAGCGCGGTTGCGCCGGAGAAGCGCGAAGCCGTGCTCAAAATCGCCGAAGCCGCCGGGTTCCAGGTCCGGCGCGGCAACCACGGCGACGGCAGCGGGGAAACGCTCGGCATCCTGATGCTCGACGCGAGTTTCGCCAACCCGTCGATCGGCATCCGCAAAATCGAGAGCATCGCCGCCAACCTCGACAGCGACTACGGCGTGGTGCTGCTGAGCAGCGCGATTTCCGCCGGTGTGCTGCGTTCGACTTTGCGCAAGAACAACATCCGCGGCTTGCTGCTGATCGGCCACCAGTGCCGCGATCCCGAGTTGCGCACGGTGATCCGCTCGCTCCCCCACGTCTGGCTCAACTCGCACCAGGCCAGCGATCAGAACATGGTGCTCGGCGGCAATGAAGCCGCCGGACGGCTGGCTGCCGATTATCTGATCAAGGATTGCGGCTGCCGGACCCCGGCGGTGCTTTCGCTCAACAGCGCCAACCCCGGCTTCAGTTCGCGGATCGCCGGGTTCCGTTTCGAGCTCTTTTCGGCGATGCGCGAATGCATCGCGATCAACGCCCGCAACGCTGAGAGTTTCGAATCGCTCTCCGACGACGAGATTGAGAAGATTCTCGATGACGCGATCACGCCGGAAACCATCCACCTGATCGACGGCCTCTTCATCCCCGACGACCGGGTGACCGCGATTTTTCACCGGTTGATGCGGCGGCGGAACATCGGCACGGCGCTGCTGCCGCTGCTGGTGTCGTGCAACAACGAATCCGAATTCCTGACCGGACTGTATCCGCGCCCGGCAACCATCGACCTCGCCCCCGAGCTCACCGCCAAGACCGCGCTCACTGAGCTGCTGCATCGGATCAAGGGAGAAACCATCGACGAGAAAATCGCCATCGTGGTCCGTCCCGAACTCATTGAAGGCGAGATTATCCAAGCGTAATCCTCATCACCCATATTATCAGAGAAAGGTCGAAAGATGAAACAACGTTCCTTTACCTTGATCGAGCTTCTGGTGGTCATCGCGATCATCGCCATCCTGGCGGCGATGCTGCTGCCGGCGCTGAATCAGGCCCGTGACAAAGCCCAGGCGATCAAATGTTCATCCGGCATGCGGCAATCGATGCTGGCGATCTCGATGTATCTCGCCGATTACAACGACCGCATTCCGGTTTGCGCCTCCGGCAGCGGGGTTGACAGTTGGCGGCGTCTCGCCGGCGTCCTCGCGGTGCGGCAGAACAAAAAGGAGTCGGGCTACCTGCCCAATGCCAATGTAATGTGCTGCCCGGCCTGGGAACCGCGCAAATACTGGAGCGACATGCAGACCTTCGGGGTGATTTTGCGCAAAGAATTCTGGGGTAACGGCGTCCAGACCACCGACACCGCCTCGGTGAGCGGTGTGACCATCACCCTGATCAACGTCAAGCGGATCAAAAAGCCGGCCCGGCAGATGTTCCTTCTGGACAGCGTGATCTACGACACCGATTATGCCGGCAATGCCAATTTTGTCCAGTGCGCGGCAATGGACCAGGCCTACGTGAGCACTACCGGCGGCAAAAAATACGGGATTCACCTCCGTCATCACGACCGCACCAATATGGCGGCCGCCGACGGGCATGTCGAATCCCTCAACATCAAAGAATTGCGCAACTATCACAACCCCGAGGACGGCGGCATGTGGCAGGTCGGCAGCGCGCTCAACCGCGAACTCATCCAGGTGAATTGAAATGTTTTTGAGACTGTGCACCCGAATCGCCCTGCCGGCGCTGCTGTTGACGGCATTGACCGTCGCCGCCAAAAATACTCCGCTCGAATTCAAACACTCCGCCGGAAGTCCCTGGCATCTGGTCGGCGAATTCAAAGTGGAAAGCTATCCCGACGACGGCAAAGGGGTTTGGGACGAATTCTCGCCGATGACCCTTTTCCGCCTCGACGGCGGCGACGGCAAAGGCAAGGTGACCGCGTATATCCGGCTCAACCGCCGGAAGTTGATCCTGAGTTTCCTGCGCAAGGAGGATTCGCTCAACCGCACCTTTGACGGTGTTTCGTCGATCGCGCCGGGGACGCTCCACCAGCTCGCCGCAAGCTGCGACGGAAAAGGCAATTTCCGGCTTTATCTCGACGGCAAAGTCGAACTCGAAGCCGCTTTGCCCGCCCTTGCCGATTGCGCCTGGCAGAAATATTTCCCCGGAGCAGACGGCGAACGACGCGTGTTCAAGGGTGAGCTGCAAGCCGTCCAAAACGGCGGCGGCGAACTCGACCCGACGGCGGCGGCGGCGCTCTGGAGCCAGATTCCCGGCGAAAAAAAGACCGTCCCCGCTCCGGCAACGACGGTCAAAGCGGATTATCCCGCGCTCCGGGTCGCCGAAAATCAGTGGCGCCCTTTGATCGACCAACTGGAGCCGCGCTGCTGCACCGTGCCGTGGTACGACCGCAGCGGCCGCGACCTTCTGATGCTCGGCAAACCGACCGCGCACGGCAACCGGATCGCGGTGTTCCGCTATCTCGGCGAAGCCAACGGGGTGCCGCTCTACGATCAGGGAGTCGCCACTTCGCTCAAGTGCGGGGTCAATTTTCAGGCGGTGCCCAACGCTGCCGGCAGTTTTGACCTCTACGCCCTCGGCGACAAGACCTCTTTTGGCCGCAACAACCTGATTTTCCTGCGCAACACCGGCAAACCCGGCGCGCCGGAGTTTGCCGCCGCGCCCGAAGTGGTCGAACTCGATGGGAAACCGCTCTCCGAGAATCTCCCCGGCGCACCCTCCGGCTGGCAGATCCTCGACCTCGACGGCGACGGCGTGGAAGATCTGCTGGTGAGCCGCACCGCCGCCCAGAGTTCGAAAAGCCGCTATCCCTTTGAAGGTTCGCCGTGGACCGGCAAAGTCCAGCCCGATGCCGGACCGGACCGGGGTTACGACCTTGCCGGCAACTGGCTCGGCGCGCCGTCGATGGTCGAAGTCGGCTTCGCCAAAGGCACCCGGGACAAAAACGGCAAGCTGAGCTTCGGCCCCTTCCGTCCGTTCTGGAGCAAAGTCAAAGGCTTCAGCCTCAAATGGGCTGCCCACGGCGGCAGCCGGGGCCTGACCGTAATGACCTTTGGCGACCGCAAATATCTGGTGATCAGCGGCGACATCGACCGGCTGCTGGCGCTGCCGATGACTCAGGATGAGGACACCTTTGTCTGCGGCGAAGCGCAAAATCTGCTCTCCGGCGACGCAGTGATGCACGACACCTATTATGCCTACCGGCTCAACACCGTCGACCTCGACGGCGACGGCAAGCCGGAAATCCTCGCCGACGGCAACCCCGGCCGGATCGTCCTCTACCGCGGCGACGGCCCCGGCAAGTTCCGCGAAACGGGTTCGGCCGGCACCCGCGGCGGGGCGCTGGCGGCGGACACCTTGACCGCTCCCGCCGTTTTTGACTGGAACGGTGACGGGCGCAAGGATCTGATCACCGGCGACGCCTCGGGCTATCTCATTTTCTGGCCCGGAACCGCGAATCCGCTCGAATTCAACTCCCCGGTGCACTTCCGCGCCGGCGGCGTGACCGTTCAGCACCAGGCCGGCTACGACGGCTCGATCCAGGGCCCCAACGAACGGCGCTGGGGCTACCTCAAACCCGCGGCCGGCCTCTGGCGCGGCGACAAGGCGATCATCACCAACGACATTCGCGGCGAACTCATGCTCTACCGCCCGTCCGGCAAAAACCCCGCCGAACTCGGCAAGCCGGTCCGCTTCACCTGGCGCGGAGAACCGTTGCGGCTGGCCTGGCGGACCCGTCCAGATATTCTCGCCGACGGCAAATCGCTGCTGCTGGTCGACTTCGACGGCGATGCCGCGATTGGCGTTGCCGACGGGGCGTCGGATACCGATTTGACTTCGATCAAAAAACTCCGCTATGCCGACGGCGCCCCGCTGCGGGTCTGCGGCCCGGTCGGACTGTGGGGCCGGATGGCGCTCACTGCGACCGACTGGGACGGCGACGGCAAATGGGATATGATCGGCGGCACCAACAGCGCGGTTCAGCGCTTTATCGATCCCGCCTCCGACAAACGCGACGCCCGGGTTTTTCTGTGGCGGAACGCCGGCAGCAATGAGGAGCCGCGCTTTGAGCACGCGGTCCCGCTGCGCTGGAAAGGGGAGTATCTCGAATTCGGCAACCACAACGCCACCCCCGCCCTCAGCGATTTCGACGGCGACGGCAAAGCCGATCTGCTGGTCGGCGCCGAGGACGGCAAAGTCTACGCCTTTTCACGGAAAGACTTGAGCGAGTAAGCGCGAGTTCCCCATCCGCTCCGGAAGCGCGTCCCGCTTCCGGATTTTTTATCGCATCGAGCCGGGAATATCCAACCGGTCGTCGGCGAGGATTTGCCGGCAGTGCATTCGCGCCATCGCGCGGCGCAAGCGGCGCAACGCGGCGGCACGGTCGACGCCGGCATCGGCTTGCAGCATCCGGGTGCCGTGGTTGAGGTGACAGACGTACTGACCGATCTCCCCGGCCGATAAAAAGCGGAGCTTGTACCCGGCGGCGGCCAGCTCGCGGGAGACGGATTGGCCAACCGGTCCCGGGCCGGCGAAACCGGTGGTGCATTGCCGCAAAAGATCGGTGCGGAAGACGGCGCAGTGGCTGCGCAAATAATAGTGCGGCTTGTGCCGGGCCGGACGTTCGCCCCATTTGCGGCCGCGAAACGGCGCCAGCACATAGCGCCGGAACGCATCCTCGACGGATTTCCCCAGCCGCTGCAGCGGCGAAAACGTCCGGAGCTTCCAGCTGCCGAGACCGGCGAGCCTGGAGTCTTTTTCAAAAGGCGCGGTCAACGCGTCGAGCCACTCGTCCGACATCACCAGCGTATCGGTATGCATGATCATCACCAATGGCGTGGTGACTTCGGCCAGTCCGAGGTCGAGGGCGCGGCCCTGCGCCTCGGCGGCGCTTTCGCCCGGCACGGTTTGCCGCTCGATGAGTTTGATAAAGGAGAGTCCGCGCAAATAGGCCACCGATTCGTCGTCCGACCGGTTGTCGACGACAATGATCTCGAGCAAAGACAAATCGCTGTGCAAATTCAGCAGCCGGAGGCAGATTTTGGTGAGTTCTGGAGTCTTGAAGTTGACGATCAGGACCGACAGGAGTTTGCTCATTTTTCCCCGTAATCAAATCAATTGGTTGGCCCGGAGCCGGCATCACGGCGGGGCAAGCCGAATCGCGGCGGACGGCGGAACAACCGGCCCTTCGGCCCGTTCCCGCCCCTCCCCGGACAAGTCCCCCCGCTCGCTATCCCCTCGCCCGGGCAAAATTACCGAACCGGACGCGCCGCGACCCGGCGCAATGATCATAAAATACCGCCCGCCAAGGGCAATGTCAAATCAAATCAATTTGAAAGATTGCTTTTATACTGTTATATTGACGCAATCAATAAAAGGAAATCATGGATGCGCCCGTTCATTTTTCTCTCATGTCTGCTGCTGTTCGCCGGCCTCGCCGCCGCCGAGTTTAAGGATCTCGCTTATTATCAGGAGGGTTTTGCGCGCTCCGGCGATGAAGCGTACCTCGCCGAACGCTGCAAGCTCGATTTGTCCACCCCGGACGGAGTTAAGGATTTCCCGACCCTGGTCTGGTTCCACGGCGGCGGCCTGACCGGCGGCAACAAAGCCTGGCCACGGATCATCGACCGCCAGAAAATCGCTGTGGCCGCGGTCAACTACCGGCTCTCCGGCGACCGCGCCGCCTGTCCCGACTACCTCTATGATGCCGCCGCCGCGGTGAGCTGGGTGATCAAAAACATCGCCCGGTACGGCGGCGATCCCCGCAAAGTCTACGTCGCTGGCCACTCCGCCGGGGGCTACCTCGCCGCCATGCTGGCGCTCGATCCGCAGTATCTCAATCGCTTCGGGGTCAAGCCGGAGGAGCTTGCCGCCGTGATGCCGGTTTCGGGCCAGATGACCACCCACTTCACCATCCTCGCCGAACGCCGTCAAAAAGACCCGTCGACGCCGGAAATCCTGATCGACCGCTTCGCTCCGATCGGGTGCGCCCGCGCCGGCGCGCCGCGGCTGATCCTGCTGGTCGGCGACACCGACGTCGAGTGGCCCGCCCGGGTCGAGGAAAACCAGCTCCTCGAAGCCATCCTGCGACGGAAATTCAAAGACGATCGGGTCCGCTGCCACGCCTTCAAAACCTTCAACCACGGCTCGGTGCAGACGCCGGGGCTGGCGGTGATCCAGAATATCATCCAGGACGACCTCGCCAGGGAAAAACAGCCTTGAATTAACCGTATCCTATCATCAGGCACACACGGCTCTAACAATCCGGCGGTATGTTATTGGGCATGAAAACGAAAAAACAGCCCTTTCAACCGGAGGAATGCAATATGAAACCAACCGCACGGAACTTCACTTTGATCGAGCTTCTGGTGGTGATCGCGATCATCGCCATCCTGGCCGGCATGCTGCTGCCCGCCCTCAACCAGGCCCGGAGCAAAGACAAAAGCGCATCCTGCCTTGACCACCTCAAACAGATCTCGCTCTTCCACAATCTCTACATCATGGATAATCAAGACTGGACCTACCCGACCAGCCGGCTCGACGGCCGGAAGCGCCCGGTGCACTGGATGAACCGCTTCGCGATCGACTACAAGATGGGCAAACTCCTCTGCCCCGGCGAGGACACCGCCAGCTGGTCATGCCCGACCGCGGCCGAAAACCCGGCAAACTGCTACAACAACGACTACGCCTACGGCAACAACGGCGAACTCTTCGGCTACAGCGACATCAGTTCCTGGTCGAACTTCACCAAACTGGCGACGGTGATGAACCGGATTGCACGGGCTCCCGGCTCGCGCCCGATCGCGTTCACCGACGTCGCCACCCAGTCGATGCGCAGCACCGACGGCCGCCCGGTCTTCCGCGCCAGCAGCGTCAAAGCGGGCATGGCGGCGGATAGCGCGATCTGCACCTTTCCGGACCAGAACCTCGGCAACATCTACCCGGTCTACGCCCGGCATGACCGCCGCGCCAACGCCGCTTTTGTCGACGGCAGCGCCGGCGCCTTCACCGCCGAAGAGCTGGTCAAAGAGTATCAAACCTATTTCCGCCCGACCCAATATAACAAAAACTGGATCAACGACTGATGAAAAAATTCCTCCCGTCATGGTTCGCCGCGCTGCTGCTCCTCGCCGCCCTCCCCGGCGCGACGGCGGAGCCGGCGCAAGCGCCGAAGCCGCTCAAAGTGATCGGCTACAACGTCCTCATCGGCTTCAACCACGGCGCCAAACTCAAAGAGACCGCCGAGTGGCTGACCCGGCAGGATCCCGACGTGATCCTGTTTCAGGAGATCGCCCGGCAGGACAGCGAAAGCTTCGCCGAGCTGGCCAAGCTCTGGGGTCACTCCTACGCGGCGGTAGCCAAGCCGGGCACCGACTACTCGATCGCGCTCACTTCCAAGCGCCCCTTTGAGATGATCGAGACCCGGACCGACGGCTTCCATCACGGCTACGTGCTGGCCAAAATCGACGGAATCTACTATATGTCGATCCACCTTTCGCCGTTCAAGTACAAGGTCCGGATCGGCGAAACCGCGCTTTATATGGAGAGACTCAAGCCGCTCCTCGACGCGGGTGAAAAAGTGATCGTGATGGGCGACTTCAACAACCCCTCGCCCTATGACCGGGAGAAATACGACCGCAACGAAGCATTGCTCGCCGCCCGCCGCAAAACCGACGCCCAGTTTGAGCACATCGAGAATCTTAACAACGGCAACTTCGACTATCAGGCCGTCCAGCAGCTGCTCGACGGCGGACTCGAGGATGTCTGCTATTTCTACATGAAGGATCACCACATCGCGCCCCGGGTGGGATTCCGGATCGACCTCGCTTTGCTCAGCAGAAATCTGCTTCCGGCGGTCGCGTCGGCCTACGTCGACACCTCGGATTACGATCTCTTCAAATCGCTCTCGGATCACTTTCCGGTAATTGTGACGCTCGACCGCAAGGAGCTTGCCAAATGAAAAAAATCCTCTTTTCAATGCTGATTCCGGCAAGCCTCTTCGCCGCCGAACTCGTCAACAACGGGAAATTCGGCACTTGGAAGGTCGAGCCGAAACCCGAAACCGCGGTCTTCACCGGCGGCCAAGTCACTTTACTCCGCCGGAACGAAACCAAACTGGTCCGTTCCTATGTCGACCTCAGCCTCGAAAGCGGCAAATTCTACCGTTTGAGCTTCAGTCAGTATTCGGAGAAAAACACCCTCGCCCAAGTGCTGCTGATCTTCCGCGACGCCGACGGCAAGTGGCTGGAAAAAGACCGGCTGAGCTTCATCAAGCCGGTCATTCCGGATCGGACCACCCGGGCAAGCTACACCTTTCAGGTGCCGCCCGGGATCAAAACCGTCCGGCTCGACTTCCGGCTCGATTACCCCGGTGAAATCACCTTTTCGGCCATCGACGTGGTCGAAATCCCGGCCGCCGAAACCGCCGATCTGACGCCCGGCTTCAATCCCGACGCCCGAATTCCCGGTTTTCGCGACTTCGCGCTCAACGGCCGCTCCTTCGTCTTCGCCGCCAAGGGGCCCGCGGGGGCCAAAGCGGTCGTCCTCTTCCATCGCAAGGACGCCAACTTCATCGCCAACAGCCGGGTCGAATTCACCCTCCCGGTCAAACCTGAAACCCTCCAGCTCCCGGCCGACTGCGACGGCGTCCGGGTGCTCGCCGCGCCGGAGCTTGAAGTCACATGCGCCGCGCGCTGAAAAATCAACCAATGAACCAAGGAACGCTTATGAATGAACTGAACCAGAAAATTCTCCAACTTGTCGAAGAGTTCGCCAATTCCGGCTGGACGCTGATCGCCGCTCCCGCCCAGGCCTGGCTGCGCGGCGAAAACTGCAATCAGGCGCTGGTCGCCGCCGTGGAACAGGCGGAAAGACAGTGCGGCGGCTGCGGCTGCGAACTCGATCAGACCTACCGGGACTTTCTCATCCTGAAAGATTTTTTCCTGATGATCCGGCCCGGCCGCGAACAGGCGGAAACTTCCGGCGATCCCTCCCGGACCGGCCTGCGCCAAGCCTGGCTGGAACCCTTTGCGGCTCCGGCGCGTTACTGAAGCAGCGGACCGAGTTCCCCGAGAAGCATGCGGGCGGCCTGAACCGTAACCACCATGGTCAGGATGGTCAGCACGATGCCGACGATGAAAATGATCCAGCCCTGCTTGCGGACGGCGGCGGCTTTGCCGGGAGATTCCGATTCCCACTGTTGGTGCAGAATTGAAGTCATGACAATGACCACCACCGAAGTCAGCGGCGGCAGCAGCAGTCCGATTGTCCAGAGCATGAACAACAAACCGCCGGAAAGCTTATCCGCGCCCGGAAGCGGACAGCCGCAGCCGGGGCAGTTGCGGGCGGATTTGGAAACCAGCCGTCCGCAGTCGGGACACAAAGTCAAATTGGAGGACGGATCGGGAACTTCGATCAGGTGCCCGCAGGAGCATTGACAGCTGCCGGAGTGATCGACCTCGCAGTGACGGCGGCATTTTTCGCAGACGACTTGCATATTTCCCCCACAATCCGACTTCCCGCCGGATCCTCTCTACATGCCGATTCGCGGCGGTTCTTGATGATGAACTTTGCGGAAAAGCCGCTGCGCCGTCCGGTCGACCGCGCGCCAGAAGGGACGGTCGCAGCGCAGCGCCTTTTTGAGCGGCGCATCGGCGTACTCGCGGATGAAGCGGAGAACGTCGCGCCGGGTCAGCCCGAGATCCATCGCCGAAAAGTAAAGTCCGGCCACGTCCTTGACCCGGTAACGGTACGGCACTCGATGCCGGAGCTGGGCGCGGTGAAGGTCGATGATGTGAAGTTTGTACTCCCCGCTGCCGATGCTGTCGCGCTTGAGCAGAAAGTGGCAGATGTAACAGTCGCGGTGGTTGATCCCGGCGCGGTGCATCAATGAGGTCATTCGCGCCACCTTGGAGAGCAGCGCGTTCTTTTCGGTGAAGGACGGGGGATTGGCCGTCCAGTCGCGGCAGTAATCCTCCAGACTGACGGTGTCGGTCAATTCCTCGGTGATCAGAAAGGATTCGAAGCGGGCCGGATTGGCCCCGCGGGCGGCGTAAGCGGCCGGGGTCATCGAGTCGACGCCGATCGCCGCGAGGCGGCGGAGCGCGAGGTATTCGTTGTCGGCGCCGAGCACCGGAAGCTTGAACTGAAGGAGATTTTTGAAAATTTCCCGCCAGCCGACGCCGTGGTGAATTTTGGCGAAATAGCCGCGTCCCCCCAGTTCAAAGCGGAAGGTCCGGCGGGATTTGACTTTGCGGAAAACCTCCCCCTCGAGGGCGAAAGCCTCGGCGAAGACGTCTTTGCCGTCCCACGCTTCGGCAAAAGCCGGACTGAGGTAGAGCCGATGGTTCATTTGCGCCCCGCCAGAGTGGCGACGAGGTCGGCGGCAACCTTGGCGCGGGTGTAAAAATCGGCGGTCTTGCCGTAAGCAATGGCCGCGGTGCGCATTTTCTCAAGTTTCCCCGGCATGCCGAGGACGTTGGCGAGGGCGCGGTCGAGCTCAAGCTGGACAAAGTCGCCCGCCAGCACCACGCCGCCCGCGGCTTCGACGTACGGCGCGTATCCGCAATTGGCGGTAGTCAGCACCGGGAGCCCGGCGGCGAGCGCTTCGACGAGCACGTTGCCGCCGGCCTCCTTGCGCGGCGGGTGGACCATCAGATCGGAAGCGAGCAAAAGCGCCCCGACATCGTCGCGGCCGCCGGCGAAAATAACCCGGTCGGCGACGCCGAGCGAAGCGGCAAGCCGGGCGAAACGCGAACTTTTTTCGCGCCCGGCGATCAACAAACGGGAGCGATCGCGAACCTCCGGCAGCAGCGCGGCAAAAGCCCGGATGGTCCGGTCGACCCCCTTGGTGGCAAAGCCGGAGCAGACCTGGAGCAGCAGAAGCTCGCTGTCGGCGACCGCGAAAAGATTGCGGACGTACTCGCGGACGCCGCGGATCGCCTTGTCGTCAACCGGACGGCGGCGGTCGGGGTCGATGCCGGGCGGAAGCAGGTGAAAGCGCGCAGCGGGAGTTCCGTAGACACTGCTGTAATCGCGCTTCTGCCGCTCGGTCAAGTGCATGATTTCGGTTTTGGCGGCGGGATCGAACACTGCTTTTTCCATCGCCTCGTAGACCGCGTAACGGCGGGTGAAGAGGCGCTTGAATCCGGCATGGCGGCCGTTTTCGAGGGCGAAGCAGTTGTCGGCGGCGAAATAGAGGTCGAGTCCGGCCATCCGGTTGAAGCCGACGACGAGATCGAATTTCTCTTCGGCGAGGATGGCGTGCATCCGGCGCTCGAAGTTGCGGGCGCGGCCGTGGTTGGAGAGGCCGCGGACCGGAAGCAGCCGGAGCTCGGTGCCGGGCAGCGGTTCGCCTTCAAAGGAACGGGCGAAGACGGTCGTCTGCCAGCCGCGCGCAACGCATTCCTGCGCCAGACGCCGGAAATCGAGCTGGAGCCCGCCGTGCGGAAAATACTTGAAGATGATCAGGGCAATTTTCATAGTTGGCGTAATATACTTCCCGGTTCGGCTTTTGGCAAGGCGGCGCTTGAAAAAACTGCGGTACGATGGTATCTTATCAGCCGGGAGACCATTATGACCGAATTTATGAAAATCACCAGCGCGCAGAATGAATCCGTCAAACACGCGATCCGGCTGCGCGACCGCCGCGATCGCGAAAAAGAGCAGTTGACCTTGCTTGAGGGCTACCGCGAGCTTACCCGCGGCCGCGAATACGGGATGGAGATCGTCGAGTGCTTCTTCTCTCCAGGTCACTTCCTCGGCAAAAACGAAATGCCGCTGTTGAACTCGCTGGCCGAAGCCGGGGTCAAAGTGGTCGAACTCGCCCCTCATCTACTGGAAAAAATGGCCTACCGCGACCGCCCCGAGGGCTTGATCGCGATCGCCCGGATGAAGCGCCACACCCTCGACAGCATCCCGGTTTACCCCGACGGGCTCTACCTCGTCGCCGAAGCGATCGAGAAGCCGGGCAACCTCGGTTCGATCCTGCGCAGCGCCGACGCCGCCGGCGTGGACGGCCTGATCGTCTGCGACAAATGCACCGACCTCTACAATCCCAATGTGATCCGCGCCAGCACCGGAGCGCTGTTCAGCGTGCCGCTCGCCGAAGCGACCTCGGAAGAGACCTTCGCATGGCTCAAAAAGCACCAGATCCGCATTCTCGCCGCCACCCCGCACACCGATCAGATCCACACCGACGCCGACATGACCGGCGCGGTGGCGATCGCGGTCGGCCGCGAACAGTGCGGATTGAGCGACCTCTGGATGAAGCACTCCGATCTTCCGGTCAAAATTCCGATGCTGGGCAAGATCGATTCGCTCAACGTCGCCACCGCGACCACCATTCTCCTGTACGAAGCCGCCCGTCAACGCAACTGGAAAACCCGGGGAGAGTCCCGATGAAAAAGCGCAGTCTCTACATCGTCGATTATCTGCTGACGCCCGAAAAACGGATCGACCACGCCGCCGTCCTCTGCGAAGACAGCCGGATTCTCGCCCTCGGCGGGATTTCGAGCTTCGCCCAGGAGCCGAACATCGAGATTTTTGAATTCAGCAACGCCTATCTCACCCCCGGCTTCGTCGACACCCACATTCACGGCGCGGGCGGCTTCGACTGCTCGTCGGTCGACAATTCACCGCGGACGCTCGAGGACATGAGCCGGATTCTCACCGATCGCGGCGTCACCACCTTTATTCCGACGGTGGTCGCCGACCGGGCCGACCGGATGCTCGACAACCTCGCCAAACTGTCGCGCCTGATGGACGCCCCGCTGCCCGGCGCGGAAGCGACCATGATCAACCTCGAGGGGCCCTTCATCAACCCCCTCAAGCGCGGCGCCCAGGATGAGTCGGCGATCCTGCCGATCGACCTCGGCTTCGCCCGCGAACTCCTCGCCGCGGGCGGCGGCAAAGTGAAACTGATGACCTTCGCCCCCGAGCTCGCCGGCGCGGTCGAACTGGTCGAATTCCTCTGCGAATCCAACGTCAAACCGTCGATGGGCCACAGCGTCGCCGACGACATCGAGACCTTGCGCGCGATCGACGCCGGGGCGAGCCACTGCACCCACCTCTTCAACGGCATGCCGCCCTTGCACCAGCGCGAAATGAGTTTGTCCAACATCGCCCTCACCGACAACCGGGTGACGGTCGAGATGATCATCGACGGGCGGCACGTCCACCCCCGGATGGTCGACCTCGCCTGCCGCTGCAAACCGCTCAACCAGCTGATCGGGATCAGCGACTGCACCATGGCTGCCGGGATGCCGGACGGCGAATACCGGATCGGCCCCTCCAAAATCCGGGTCGAGGACGGCTTTTCGCAGACCGCGCAGCGGGCGCTGGCCGGCACCACCACCATGCTCGACTCCGGTTGGCACAGCTTGATGAGCTGCGGCCATTTGCCGGAGATCAAGGCGGCGGCGGCGGTGACCCGCAACCCGGCGGAATCGCTGGGGATGTACGACCGCGGCATTCTGCTGCCCAACAAACGCGCCGACCTCGCCATTTTTGAGTGCCACACCAACCGTCCGCTGCTCACCGTCAGCAACGGCCGGATCGTCTACCGGAGTGAAAAATAATTTCCATGGCCCAGCAATATCAGCTGCTCGACAGCGGCAACCTTTTGAAACTCGAACAGGCCGGCCCCTACCGGCTGGTGCGCCCCGCCCTCAACGCTTTCTGGCAGCCGACGCTGCCCCGGCTCGAATGGGATCGCGCCGACGGCGTCTTTCACCGCGACTCCTCGGGCGGCGGACGCTGGGAGTGGCGGAGCAAGGTGCCGGAATCGTGGGATCTCGAGTGGGGCAATTTTACGTTGCTCGCCAAACCGACTTCTTTCGGCCATCTCGGCTTTTTCGCCGAGCAATACCGCAACTGGGCCTTTTTCGAAGAATGGCTGGGCGCGCGGCCGGGGGCCAATGCGCTCAATCTTTTTGCCTACTCCGG
The DNA here is from genome assembly GCA_964599205.1 of uncultured Victivallaceae bacterium. GTDB lineage: Bacteria > Verrucomicrobiota > Lentisphaeria > Victivallales > Victivallaceae > JAVBUI01. The sequence continues at coordinate 3,245 of CAZRFG010000027.1, read as the reverse complement.
GGTCGGCTCGATGGCGATGGCGCGGGGCGGGGCCAAGGTCTGCCACCTCGACGCCGCCCGCGGCATGATCGAGTGGGGCCGGATCAATCAGGAAAAAAATGCCGACGTCCCCGATACCATCCGCTGGATCGTCGACGACGTGGTCAAATTCTGCCGCCGCGAAATCCGGCGCGAAAGCCGTTACCAACTGATCGCGCTCGACCCGCCGACCTTCGGGCGCGGCAGCTCCGGCCAGTTGTGGAAGGTGGAAAGCGACATCGGCGAACTCCTCGAGCTCTGCCGCCAGCTGATCGATCCGGCGCGGGATTTCTGCGTTGAATTGAGCTCCCACTCCCCCGGCTTCACCCCGGTGGTGCTGGAGCGGCTGCTGCGCCAGGCTTTCGGCGACCGGGGCGTCGTCACCGCGTCCGAAATGACCATTCCCGAGCGCTCGGGCAAAGTCCTCCCGGCCGGCATCTCCTGCCGCTTCCTCTCCGAAAAGCGCTGATTACGCGCCCTCGCGCGGCGCAATCGCGAAGCGCCGACGGCACGCGATCAAAATCAGCAGCAGCAGCGCCCAGGCCCCGCTCCACAGCAAGCAGTAGAAGCCCGGTTCGCGTCCGGCAAGGCCAAACGAAAACGCGAGCCAGACCGATCCGCCGTCGAACACGGTCGGCAATGCCACCAGATTTCCCGCCGCCACAATCAACATAAAGAGTTCAACCCCGCCGCGGCGGACTCCCCACTGCCGTAAAAACACCGCCAGCTCGGCATATGCGAGCAGCAGGAAACCGATCACAAAGCCGGTATAGGCAAGTTCGCCCTTCGCCGGCAGAACCGCGCCGAGAGCGAGGATCAGGAAAGAAAGCGCCATCGCCCGCACCGCGCCGCCGGAACGGGCCCGGTCTGCCTCGCCGACATTGAACACCACACAGCAGGCAACCAGCCAGACGAGGATCTGCCCCCCCGCCTCGTAACAACCGGTCCACAACGCAGCGGGGATGACTATCGCGGCTCCGGCAACGGCCGCCAGATGGCTCCGGAGTGTCCGGTCGCAACGCTCCGGCAGCAATCGGCCGAGCGCGGCAAAATAAAAGTAAGCGGTGAAAATCACCGAGGCTGCCGCGGCAATCACCCCACCCTCAAGCAGCCGCTCCGTATTGAGACGTTGGTAACGGTCGAGCGTGGTGCCGACGATCGCAAACCATATGAGGATGGCCGGCAGCAGCAGCAATATGGCCGGATTCAAATTATTTTTGCGCCGGCGCTCACTCAAAGTTAAAAACGCCATCATCGCGGTCAGCGGCGGCACCGCCAGAAAATAGAGTCCGAGCCGCAGCAGCCGGTCCCCGTCGAAACGGGTCTCCCAGTTATGCCAGCAGCGGCTGAGCAGAAACGCCGCCAGCGGCAGCCCGACCGCCAGCACCACCGCACCCGCCAGCAGCGACGCCGCGAGTTTGCCGTTGAGAATCTTCGCCGGACTCAACGTAGTGGTGAATTCCGGCGTAAGCCCGTCGAGCGAACGCTCCCGGCTCCACCGGCTCATTGCGATGCCGATCACGCCCCATGCCGCGCCGACGTTGAGGAGTAAGCTCCAGGAGGTCAGATCCCGCAAGTCGCCCTGACCTTTGCAGAGCCAGCCGAAATAGAAACCCGCCGCCTGAAGCACCACCAGGCCGATCACGCTGTATTGCAAACTCCGGTTCCGGCAAAACTGCCGGAGTTCCTTGACCAGCACCGGATTGAGGCCGTCGCCGAACTTGTCGGAAAAGGCATTGACCCACCGGGTCCACGGTGACGAGCGAGCGCCGGTTCCGCCGCCTTCGCGACGCCGGAACACCGGCCTTTGATGCGAACTGACCGCAATCGCCGCCAATAGCAGCAATGCCAACCCCGCGCACCAACCCGGCGCCCGATACCCGCAGCGGTCGAAGTCGGCAATCCACGGCGAAAAGAGACAGTAAATCGGGTTCCGATGAAAAATCGACGCCAGCGCGGGAAGATTGGCCGCCGCCGCGATCAGGAAAAAGAGCGGCAGCGTATTGAGCGGACAGCGATGCTGCCGCAGCAACACTGCGACTTCGGCATAGACAAGGATCAGCAGCGCGAAGCACAAACCGAACCGCTCGCTGGCATCTTCCGCCGGCAGCAGCGCGCCCGCCGCCAGCAAAATCAGCAACGCCAGCCCCATCAAGCGCACCGCCCCGCCGGAGTGACCGCGGCCATGAACCATGGGAAAAACCTCGCCAAGTCCGGAGAAAATGCCCAGCAGCGCCAGCCAGACCAACAAGCCGAAGGTCAGGTCGTAATTCGCCGCAAGCCCCCCCGGCAGAAAGGCGGCAACCGCCCCCGCCGCCAGCGCCCAGCGTCCTCGCCACAGCCGGTCGACAGTCACCGGCAGAAATTTTCCGAGCGCAAAAAAATAACATGCCGCGCCGAAAATCGCCGCCGCAAGTCCGACCTGCCAGTAAACCCGGACAAAATCAAGCCGATTCATCGCCGTCGGATCGTCAATCGACTTGACACATATTATAATCCATCCCAGGATCAGCGCAATGATAATGAAAACCGCGGGATTGTTCCGCCGTTCCCGGGTGGAGAGGGTCAGGAAAATCATCAACCAGAGCGCCGCCGGCGCGGCAAGGAAGTAAAGTCCGAGAAAAAGCAGCGAGGCCGGCTCAATCCGATTCCCCCCGGAGCCCAGGCAGCGGATGGTCGAAAATATCGCGAACGGCAGCCCGACCAGCAAGGTAAGGCCCCCGGCCGCCAGCATCGCTTGCAATTTGCCGTTGATGATCACGCCGGGAGCGAGATTGGTGGTGAATTCGGGCGTAATGCCGTCGATTGCGCGCTCATTTCCCCAACGGCAAACCACGTCACCGACCATCGACCAAACGCCGCCGACCAGCAGCAGCAAATAGAAAAAGGCGACCGCCCGACGTTCGCTGTCGTGATCGCAGTTGAGGATCAGATAAAACCCCAGCAGCTCGATGACCATCAGCACAAGCCAGCCCAAGCTCCGGCCCCGACTGCGGAGGAACTGCCGGAACTCTTTGACGAAGACCGGATTGAGCGAATCCCCGAGTTTTTCCGAGATGAGATCGATGTTCCACATCATAGGTTCGCTCCCCCCGTTGCCGGAATGCCGGTCACGCTTTTTGCCGCACCGGCAGCGAAAAATACCAGCGCGCCGCGATCAAAATCAGCATCGTCAGCGCCAGCCCGCCGCACCAGAGCAACCCGTCGATCCCTTTCCAATAGTGCAT
>CAZRFG010000026.1:0-17712 GCA_964599205.1 uncultured Victivallaceae bacterium | reverse complement strand
GGATGCGGGCGGCTTCGGAGCCGGCGGCGGGCACGATTTTGACCGAATAGGCATTGGCGGCGAGAATGGTGGCTTCCTTCTTCTCCATCGCGCCGATCACTTCCTGGAAGGCGGGGGCGACTTTCTCCACCGGCGGGTGGACGTCGAGCAGATTGACCGCCACCACATCGATGCCGAGTTTGTTCTCTTCGGCGCGCTTCTGAATGCGGTCGCGCATGATGTCGGCGGCAGTATGACGGCCGTCGGACATGATGTGCATCAGCGAGCAGCTGGCGAAATATTCGGTGGCGACCTCTTCGCAGATCCGCTTGAGCATCACATCGGAGTCGCGGTTGCTGTAGGCGTAATCCATGATTTCGCTTTCGCGGATGCGGTATTGCACCGGCATCGCCAAACCGATGAAGGCGATCGAAACCGCGTTGCGGTCTGTTTCGTTGCGGGCGATGTTGCCTTCGGGCTCGACCGCGACGATGAATTCATTTTCGTTGTCCATGTGGGCTTTGGTCCACAGCACCACTTCCGGGCGTTTCTTGGCCTCGCCCGCAACGCCGCTTTGGGCGCCGACCATGATCTCATGAATCCGGGTGGAGGAGAAACGGTTGATCCCGCCGAAGGGCCAGGGCAGCTCGAAGTAAACCCCTGCCTTGAGCGGGGTCGGCGAAACCACCCGGCCGAAGCGTTCGCGAATGCCGATCTGGTCCGGACCGACTTCATAAATCGAAGTCGAGAGCCAGAGCACCAGCATCCACACCACCAGCAGCGGAAAGAGCGAGCGCTCGATGAAAGCGTAAATCCAGGTGCCGGAAACTTTGAAGCCGAACTGATAGTCGAGCGCGTCGGCCATGTTGCGCATCACGCCGCCGGGTTCGGTAAAGAGGGCGAGCAGACGGCTCTCGAAAATCGGACGCGATTCCTCAAGCGTCCGCGGCCGGTAGAATTCGATGATGAAGTTGAGCACGAACTCGGCGCCGAGCACGGCCACGATCCAGTACAGGATCCAGGCCAGCTTGGTATCGACCATCGGAAGTTTGTAGTGGTTGCAGATTGAGCTCACCGTCGCCGCCAGCATCACCCCGGAGGCGGCGACCAGCCAGCTCCCGACCGGACGCAGCCAGCGGTAAGCCGGATTGCGCGACTGACCGGCGTAAAAAGCGCCGGTGAAAATCGTCACCAGCATCAGGATCGCCGAGACCAGCGCGGAATTGAGCGAATTGACCGGGAAAACCCGGCCCCCGATGCGGGTCACCTGCCAGTAGCGGTAGAACAAAAATAAAAACAGCGCGACGCCGAGGGCGGCGAGCACGGTGACCACATAGGGCGCATATTTGCGATAGTTGTCGAACGAACGCCCGGCGGTGAAGCGGACATCCTCTTCGACGTTGAGGGCGCGGTTTTCCTTGCGCTTTTCGAGCAGCGATTTTTCTTCGTTTTCGACCGCGGCGGCATTGTCGAGCATGCCGTAGATCAGCGCGGCGATCGAGAACAGCAAGGTGGCCGAAAGCGGAATCACCCCCAGCGCAAAAACGTCGGAACCGGCAAATTTGTCCTTGATGATGCCGAGTGTCATCACCAGTGCGAGCAGCACCGCGGACATGATTATGCTGATGACCGACAGTCGGATCATCAGCCGGGCGCGATCAATTGCCGCCCTCAGATTGTTGCGACTATCCATGTGGTTTGCTTCCTCCATAGTTATGTAATTTGTGCTTTTTTGACCATTATTTTTACCGTTGCCCCCGTTAAAAATGTATATATTAATACACCGCGGACCTCGAAAAGGCAAGCCGATTTTTCATGAAAGAGATTAATTTTTTACGCTCGATTGAAAAAAACCTTGCAGTAACCGTAGATGATAAAACCTACGGTCGGCGCGAGTCCGGCGAAAATCGGATTCATCACGCCCCGCTTGCCGAGCACCAGAAAAATTTGCGCCAGAACAATATAGATGACGATGATCACCACCGCCATGATGATTGCGAGGAGGCTGCCCGAGCGCTCGTTCTTGGTCGCCAGCGGAATGCCGAGGAAAACCGCCAGAAAGCACGCCCAGGGGAACGCCAGCCGGTAGTAGAAGACGGTCATGTAGATCGACTTGACGCGGTGCGCCATGTCGGGATTGCGGCTGACCAGGTTCCAGATCACCCAGGTGGACAACTCCTCCTCGTCCTTGATGGCGTTGAAAATGTCTTCCGGCGTCTCCTGGATTTCGATCGGGGTAAAATTCATTTCGGAAAAATGTTCCGATTTTTTGGACATCAGCCCGTCCCGGCTGTAGGGCGTGCGGATGACGCGTTCAAAGGTCCAGCCTTTGATTTCGTCAAAGTTGACTTTGGCGGCGGAGAGGTCCCACTCCAAGGTGCCGTCGGCGCGGTATTTTTTGAGAATCACCCCGGAATTTTCCTTGCCGGAGCTGAACGAACTGAAAAACCAGCTCCGTTCACGACCGGGACTGCGATAGGTCAGCAGTTTCTGGTCCTCGTTTTTCTTGACCGCGCTCTCGCGGATCACCTTGGCTTCGCGTTCGGTATAGGGCACCAGCGCTTCATTGAAGTAGATGTTGATGAAAGCAACCAGCAGTCCGACCATCAAAATCGGTCCGCCGCAGCGGAACAGCGACACCCCGGAGGCGCGCATCGCGGTGACTTCCATGTTTTTGCCGAAGGTGGCCATCGTCCACATGCACCCCAGCAGCATCGAAATCGGCAGTACGAAGCGGATGTTGCCGGGCAGCCGGAGCAGGAGAAAGGTCAGGAAATCATGCATCGAGGCTTTGGCATCGAGGAAGTCGCCGAGATCGTTGAAGACGTCGCCGAGGATAAAGAGAATGATGAAGACCAGCAGCAAGACGCTGAGCTTGATCATAAATTCGCGGAACACGTAGAAGTCCAGCGTCGGCAGAATGCCCCAGCGGCGGGGAATCACAATCAGCGACCGGTATTTGCGCGTATTCTCATCCATTGAGCTCAATGGCCTTCCCGTCATGAAAAATTAAAAGATCAAGTATTACTATAGCATCGCTTTCGAGAAATGAAAGGCGCGCGATGTTTTTTTGCCGGAGAAACCGGCGCGGAAGGGGTTGCGGCGGAAGGCCGCCGGGAGGGAAAGTACGGAAACAGAACTACGGGCGGCATGCCAAGTGACAACTTCACGGATACGCCCCCTCCCCTCTCTTCACAAAAAAAACCGCCGTCCCGAATCAACGGGACGGCGGCCGGTATACCGCGGGGGTGGGTCAACGGTGACGCTGTTTGGCTTCACGGCGTTTGACTTCGCTCGGCTTTTCGTAGTGGCGGCGGTTGCGCAATTCCTTGAGCGTGCCTTCCTTGTCGAGCTTCTTCTTCAAACGGCGCAGCGCGCGTTCGATCGCTTCACCTTTTTTGACGCGAACTTCGGTATCCATATTTTCACCCCCTTTATCCTTATTTGAGATTGAACAGTTGGATCGATGCGACTTCAGTCGGTGGCAAAACCGGCTTCGTCGACCAGCAATGATTTGAGTTTGGACAGCGCCTGATTCTGAATCTGGCGGACGCGCTCGCGGGTGCGGCCGATCTGCTGACTGACCTCTTCGAGGGTCAGCGGACGGTTGCCGCGAAGCCCGAACCGCATTTCGAGAATCTTGCGCTCGCGCTCTTCGAGTTTCTCCAGGAGGTCCATCAGCCGGTAGACCGACTCGACGTCGCCCAGGATCTGGTCCGGGGTCATCGCGTGGCGGTCGGGGATGATGTCCTGAAATTCACCTTCCTCGCCCTGCTGAATCGGGTCGTGGAGCGAGAAGGTCCGCAAATCCGCCAGCCGCAGACCGGCGACGGTGCGTTCGGAAAATTCAAGGTGCGAAGCGATTTCCGCGTCGCTGGGATCGCGCCCGAGCTCCTCGGTAAGCTTCATCCGCACCGATTTGATCTTGTTGATCTTGCCCGCCGACTGCACCGGGATGCGGATGGTCCGGCTCTGGTTGGCCAGCGCGCGGCGCATCGACTGCTTGATCCACCAGGCGGCGTAGGAGCTGAACTTCGCGCCCTTGGCGGGATCGAACTTCTCCACCGCCCGCATCAACCCGATGTTGCCCTCGGAGATCAAATCGAGCAGCGGCAACCCGAGGCCCTTGAAGTCGTGGGCGATCTTGACCACCAGCCGCAAGTTCGCCTTGATCAGGGTCGAACGGGCTTCGTCGTGACGGTCGAGGTTGTCGCCGTGAATCGCTTCGGCGAGGTCGGCCTCTTCCTTTTTGGTGACCAGTGAAATCTGGGCGATTTCGGTCATGTAGACCTTCATCGTATCGTTCTTGGAGCCGGAGGAGACTTTGGACTCCAGCGCGGTGCGCCGGGCCGAGTCTTTTTCCTTTTTGGTCCGGGGATGCTGCTCAATCGAAGCGGATGTGCCGGTTTTCAGCCGGACTTTGCCGCTGCGGGCGGCCGAAACCATCAGCCGGACCCGGACTTCCTCGTCAAGCATCTCGCCATCCGGCTCCGCGGTTCCCGCAGAAGACGGGGCGGCGGCTTCGACCGGTTTTTTCGCCGGGTTTTTGGCCGCTTTTTTCACCGGATGCGCCACCGGCTCGGGAACTTCAATCACGGCCGGCTTTTTCGCCGCCGGCTTCTTCGCCGGGGCCGCATCGGCCGGAGCGGCTTTTTCCTCCGGTTCAACAGCTTCAACCTTGACCGGAGCCGCTTTCTTGACCGCCGCTTTCACCACTTCCGCGGGAGGAGCGGCCTTGACTGCCGCCTTCTTCACTTCCGCCGGAGGAGCGGTCTTGACCGCCGCCTTCTTCACTTCCACCGGAGGAGCGGTCTTGACCGCCGCCTTCTTCGGGGCTTCCTTGGCCGCAGGCGCCTCCGGGGGTACTTTCACCGTTTTTTTGGGTGTTTCGACAACCGTGGCGGCGGGAGCGACTTTTTTCACCGCTTTCTTTGGCGAAGCGACGACGACCTCGGGAGCAGCCGCTTTCTTCTCCGCTTTTTTGGGAGGAACGACGACGGGAGCCGCCGGTTTCACCGCCTTTTTCGGCGTGACGGCAGCCTCCGCGACGGCGGCCTTGGGAGGAACGCTTTTGCGGATGGTCTTTTTCGCTTTCGGCGCCGCCGGTTTGACGGCCGGCGCCGCTTTCGGAGCCGGGGCGACCGGGGTCGCTTTGCCGCTCCGGCGGGTTTCAGGTTCAACGACTTTCGCTTGCGAAGCCGGTTTCTTCTTGTCGGCCATTGATTGCCACTCCAATGCGGTCGAAACTGTTATTTCGATGATTTTTTCCGTCGAGTCCGTGAAAAAATCAAAAATGCACTTACATTATTATCCGATAATCTATTTATTATAGCGCATCTCGGAAAAAATGCAAAAGCAATCCCGAAAAAATTGGCAAAAAAAAGTCCTCGCTTACCTGAAGACCGCAGACCCGCCGCCATCCATTCTGGCCAACGTCGACCCGGAAGCGGCCGCGCCCCCGCTGCTGCGCGCGGTGCTCAATGCCAAGTCGCGCCCGATGGCGGTGTTGTGCGCCGATCTCGGCACCGCCGAAGAGCTCTTCGTCGAGGCCGGCAATTTCAATCGCGAGCTCGGGCTCAATTTGCGGCTGCGGTTGCTGCCGGAGACGGTGCGCGGGAAACTCCTGGTCAGCGGCGGCGAGGTCGGCCGCGCCCGGGTGCTGCTGGAAACCTTGACCGCGCCCCCCGACCTGGTGATCGGCAGCGTCCACGCCGCGCTGGCCGCCGCACCGAAACCGGAAAAGACCCGGCAGGCCGAATTCGAGCTGCGCCCCGGCGACCGGCTGTCCCCCGAACAACTGCTCCGGAAATTGGTCGAACTCGACTATGACGACGAACTCGAAGTCTCCATCCCGGGCGAATTTTCCCATCGCGGCGGAATCGTCGATGTCTTCTCCCCGGCCCAGGATTTTCCCTGCCGGATCGAATTTTTCGGCGACGAGATCGACACCCTGCGCCGGTTCCAGACCGACACCCAGTGCTCGACCGGAGCGATCGCTTCGTACACCGTGATCGCCCCCCATCCGTCGGCCGACGCCGCCCGCGAGACGGAGGAGCGCTACGATTTCTTTGACTACCTCGACGAGAGCCGGGCCACGCTCGCCGCGCTGCATCCGCAGCACTGCCGCGAACACCTGGAGAAATACTCGGGACCGGCCGCCACCGACCGCTTCGACGCCATCGCCGGCCGCTACGCCGCCGCCGGGCGGCTGATCACCATGCTCGACCACGGCGAAATCCCGGACCGGCCCGCCGCCGCCCCCGGCTGTTTCCCGCCGCTCGCCCACCTCGCCGACCATCTGCCCGACGAAGCCCGCTTCGGGGCGATCGAACTGATGCGCGAACTCCTGCTCAACCAGCTCCGGCAATGGGTCGAGCGCGGCTATCAGGTGGTGCTGACCGCGGCCAATCCCGAGAACCGCGAAAGCCTCGAGAAATTCTGCCGCACCCACGGCCTCGACGCCGAAGCGGTCGAGATCGTCGAGGGGCGCTTCGCAAGCGGCGCGTTTTTCCCGGATCAGAAACTGGTGCTGCTCAACGACCGCGAACTCTTCACCGTCAACTCGTTCTGCCGCACCGGCGTCGAAAGCGACGAGGAGCTGCCCCGGCTGGAAGCGGCGGCGACCGAGCCGGAGTGGGGCGAAAACCGGCTGCTCGGCGAACTTGACGAGGGCGATTACGCGGTGCATCTCGCGCACGGCATCGCGATATTCCGCGGCATCGTCGAAAGCACCGGCCGCGACGGCGTCCGGCGCGAGGCGATCAAGCTCGAATTCCGCGACGGGGCGCTGCTGCTGGTGCCGCTGAGCCAGGCGGGTCTGGTCAGCCGCTACCTCGGCGCGCCGGGCAAGGTCAAGCTCCACACCCTCGGCGCGTCGCGCTGGAACAGCGAAAAAGCGAGCGCCGGGCGGGCGGTCCGCTCCTACGCCGCCGACATGCTCCGCTTCCAGGCGGTGCGGGAGGCTTCGCCGGGCATCGCCTTTCCGCCGAATCCGCTGGAGATGCAGTTTTTTGAAGCCGCCTTTCCGTATCAGGAGACTCCCGACCAGCGCCGGTCGGCCGACCAGATCGTCGCCGATATGGAGCAGCCCCGCCCGATGGACCGTCTGCTCTGCGGCGACGTCGGCTACGGCAAAACCGAAATCGCGATGCGCGCCGCCTTCAAAGCGGTGGCGTCGGGCTACCAGGTGGCGGTGCTGGCCCCGACCACGGTGCTGGCGGAACAGCACTTCTACAGTTTTCGCGAACGCTTCGCCGAATATCCGTATGTCATCGAGCACCTCAGCCGCTTCCGCACCGCCTCGGAGCAGGCGAGCGTGATCGCCCGGTTGAAGTCGGGCGGCGTCGACATCGTAATCGGCACCCACCGGCTCTGCAACAAGTCGATCGAGTTCGCCAACCTCGGCCTGCTGGTGATCGACGAGGAGCAGCGCTTCGGGGTCAAGCACAAAGAGCAACTCCGGCGGCTGCGGACCGAACTTGACGTCCTCACCATGTCGGCGACCCCGATTCCGCGCACGCTTTACCTCGCGATGGCCGGGGCGCGCGACCTCAGCACCCTCCAGACCGCGCCGCGCCGCAGGCTCCCGGTCAAAACCATCATCGCCCCCGAGGATCCGACCGAAATCGCCAATGCAATCCGCGCCGAACGCGAACGCGGCGGCCAGATCTACTATCTCCACAACCGGGTGCGGACGATCGAAAACTGCCGCGACAAGCTGGCCGGACTGCTGCCCGACGTCAGGTTCGGCATCGCCCACGGCCAGATGGACGAGGACGAGCTGGCGCGCTCGATGCGCGGCTTCCTCGACGGCTCGATCGACTGCCTGGTCTGCAGCACGATCATCGAATCCGGGCTCGACATCCCCAATGCCAATACCATCATCATCGAACGCGCCGACCGCTTCGGCCTCGCCGAACTCTACCAGCTCCGCGGCCGGGTCGGGCGGCGCAACCATCAGGCCTACGCCTATATGCTGCTGCCCAAAAGCGAACTGATCACCTCCGACGCCCGCAAACGGATCGCCGCCATCCGGCGCTGTTCGCAGCTCGGCGCCGGCTTTCAGCTCGCCTTGCGCGACCTCGAAATCCGGGGGGCGGGCAACATCCTCGGCTCGGAGCAGTCGGGCCACCTCAATTCGATCGGCTTCGACCTCTACTGCCGGTTGCTCAAAGCCGAAGTCGCCCGACTCAAGGGCGAAGCGCCCGAATTCCTCGCCGAGGCCGAAGTCGCGCTCGACTTCGCCGTCTACGGCTTCGAAGCCCCGGCGGGAGTGCTCGCCGCCGGGTTTCCGCCGTCGTACCTCACCGGCGTCCGCCCCCGCCTCGCCGCCTACCGGAGGCTCGCGTCGCTGGCTTCGGAAGCGGCGCTCGACAACTTCCGGCGCGAATTGATCGACCGCTACGGCAAGCTCCCGGAAGCGGCGGAGAATTTGCTCGCCATGACCCGGCTGCGGATTCTCACCGCACTCGCCAAATACGATTCACTGACCGTGGCCGAGGGCAAAATCCTGCTCCAGAGCGGCCGCGGCATCTACCGTGACCGCGGCCGGGTGCCGACGGTCGATCCCGCCAATCCGCCGCAGCTCAAGCTGGCGGTGGTCCGCAACTTGGTTCGCAAAGCCCTGGAAGAAAGCAAGCATGACGCCTGAAGAAACAACATTTCCTCAAATCGACCTCCATATTCACAGCACCGCCTCCGACGGCAGCGTGCCCCCGGAGGAGCTGCCGCGTCTGGCGGCTGAAGCCGGCCTGGTCGCGGCGGCGCTGACCGACCACGACACGGTGGCCGGGATTCCCGCTTTTTTCCGCGCCGCCGAGGCGTATCCCGGGCTCGAAGCGATCGCCGGGGTGGAGCTCTCGACGGTCTATTGCAGCCGCGAAATGCATATCGTCGGCCTCTTCATCGACCCCGCTTCGCCGGAGCTCAACGCGTTTCTCGAACGGCAGCGGCTGGAGCGGATGGAGCGCTCCGAACTGATCCGCAGCCGGCTCGCTTCGCTCGGCTACCCGCTGACGCGGGAGGAGCTGGAACTCGCGGGCGGAGGCGACGGCACCACCGGGCGGCCCCACTTCGCCCGCGCCCTGATCAACAAATACCACTTCACCGAGATGAACGAGGTCTTTGACAAGCTCCTCAAGCACGGCGCGGCCGGTTTTGTGCCGCGCAAACTCCCGCTGCCGACCGAAGCCTTTGCCGCCATCCACGCCGCCGGAGGAATCACGGTCTGGGCGCACCCGGTCTACCGCCAGCGCAACGAACGCGCCTTCGCCCGCCGGATGATGCGCAAATTTTCCGCCCTCGGGCTCGACGCGGCGGAAGGGTATTACAGTCTCTTCGGCCCCGGCGAAACGTTGATCGTCACCGAGATCGCCGCCGAATTCGGCCTCGCCGTCTCCGGCGGCAGCGACTTCCACGGCGACAACACCCCCAATCTCAAAGTCGGCTGCGGCGCCGGCAAAATGCGGGTTCCGGCCGCGCTGCTCGACGGCTTGCGAGAAAAACGCAAAAAAATTCTTTCCGGCAATTGACAAAACCGGATCTTGGTGATACTCCTATATAGGACTTAAGCTTTCAATCTCATTTTGAACCGGCTCAAGGTAGGAGGAAGCCATGAAATTGTTGCAAATTGCCGTTCTGGCGGCGCTGACCGCGGTCGCCGTGACCGCGGCGGAAATTCCCGACGCCGATCAACTGGCGGCCAAAATCCGGCGCGACCACCCCCGGCTGTTCCTGACCCGGGAAACCATTCCGGCGATGCGCGAATATGCCGCGACCACCGCCAAAGAGGCCCGCGCCAAACTGCTGGCCAAAGTCGACGCCCTCCCCGCCGAGCCGAAATTGGAACTCAAAGACGAGATCGTCGAAATCAAGGACGGCAAGCTGATCTTCAAAAAGATGCTGAACGACCAGAACGCCGGCGCGTACGGGGTCAAAACCACCGGCGGCACCGAGGCGCTCGAGTGCGCCCTCGCCTGGCTTTTCACCGGCAGCGACGCGTACAAGGCCAAAGCGCTGGCGTATCTCAAACTCACCACCGAATTCTGCGCCTGGAGCGATCAGTACAAAGTCCTGCCCGAGTGGTATCACTACAGCCGCCTCGCCGCCATCGTCGCCTACGACATCCTCTACGACCGGATGACGCCGCAAGAACGCCGGGACTTCATGCTGCCGATGCTCAAACACGTCGCGTACATGCAGAATCCCGGTTATCAGCGCAATTCCGGCGGTCCCACCACCGGCAACTACGGCGAACCCGGCTTGCAATGGTTCGCCGGGGTCGCCGCGCTCGGCGACGGCATCGACGACCAGCTCGCCGAAAAACTTTTCAGCGACGGCTACAAGCTCGACTGCGAGATGATGAACACCCGCGAGGAAATTTCCGGCGGGACCGGGCTTCTCACCTCGATCTGCTCGGGTTACAGCTTCGGCGCGTATCCGTGGGCGAGCTACAACTTCATTCGCACCCTCAAGTCGGCGGCCGGAATCGACGCGGTCAAGCTCTGGCCGCAGATGCGCGACTACGCCAACTGGTTCGGCTGGGCGATGATTCCGGCCGGCAACGGCGAAATCCTCGATTACGGCTGGGGCGACGCTTTTCACCAGACCAACAAGATGCCGACCGGGATGATGTACACCCACCTCGCCCAGGCGATCGACCTCTTCGGCGACAGCGATCCGGCGCGGACCAGACAGGCCCGGGCGATCCAGTCGCTGCTGCCGGAGAACGAACGCGAACTGCGCGGGGTCAAGGATTTCCCGTTCCTGCCCTTCATCCTGACCAATTTCGATCCGGCGCTCAAAAATGCCGAAGCGCCGGAAAAAGTGCTCAACACCGCCCTGGCCGCCCATTTCCCGACCTTCGGCCTGACCGTGATGCGTTCGGGCCTGACCCCGGATGCGACCTACGCCTCGTTCCGCGGCGGCGCAACCTTTGACCAGCACCAGCACTATGATGAAAACAGCTTCATCATTTACAAGCAGGGCTTTCAGTCGATCGACACCGGCAGCCGCGGCTCGCGCGAACACCACCTCGTCTACTATCCCCAGACAGTCGCCCACAACGCGATCCTGATCCGGATGGACGACGAGCCGCTGGCCAATTACTGGTACCCCGCCAACGCCCCGAAACTCGATCGCGCGAGCATCAAAAGCGACGGCGGCCAGGACCGCACCAAAGCCGCCCGTTCGCTCGGCTTCGAAGCCGACGCCTATTACGCCGCCACCGGTTCCGATGCGACGCGGAGCTACAGCAGCGCCAAGTGCCGCGAAGCAATCCGCCAGTTCGTCTACATCGCCCCCGACTACTTCGTGATCTACGACCGGGTCGCCTCGGTCAAACCGGAACAGGCCAAGGTCTTTTTGCTCCACACCCAGAACGAGCCCGGTCCGCTTCGCGACGGGGTGATCCGCTCCGACGCCGGCGAAGGTTCGCTCTTCATCCGGCCGCTGCTCCCCGAAAAACCGAAAATCACGGTGATCGGCGGCGACGGCAAGGAGTTCTGGACCAACGGCCGCAACTGGCTTTTCCTGAACGCCGAAACCTTGCTCACCAAGCCCAACTGGCAGGGTCGCTACCGGCTCGAAATCGAGCCCGCCGAAGCGACCGCCGAAACCCGCTTCCTGACCGTTCTGCAAGCCGCCGCCAAAAGCGAAACGGCGATGGTGCCGGTGAAAATCGTGAACGAAAAAAACGCCGACGGGGTTGAATTCACCACCCGCGATGGTCTATTATGCAAAGTTCTTTTCAACCGCGGCGGCGCGATCGGCGGCCACCTTTCCATCTCCCGGAACGGCAAAGTCCTGGTCGACAAACCGCTCCTGACCGAGTCAATGCCGGTCGGCCCGGCTCCGGCGGCGGCGCTGCGCAAAGCGGCGGCGTCGCCGGCCGAAATGGCCCGGCTCGATCTCGCGCTCTCCGGCTCCGGCAAAATTACCGGGGTTGAGCGCGGCAACGCCGCCTATTGGGAACAGCCGCGCTGGTTCGCCGAGGGACGCGGCATGGTGGTTCAGTTCAGCGCCGACCGGACGTACGGCGAAGGCAGTTTTTCGGTCAAAGCGGAAAACGACGGCGAACTTGCGCTGTCGCTTCGCGGCCCCGACGTGCGCAACGCCGAGGGCAAGCGCGAACCGCGCTGGGTCGAATTTGCGGCGCTCGCGGTCAACGGCCGCGAGCTGATCGCCAAAGACCGCCCGGTCCGGGTCTGGCACGACCGGCCGCAGCGTTATACCATGCCGGTCAAAGCGGGCGAAAAGATCACTGTGAATGCAAAATTCCGCCTGACGGATGAACCGAAACCATAACGCGAAGGTATTGGCATGGCAAAGCAACGCAAGCAATTCACCCTGATCGAACTCCTCGTCGTCATCGCGATCATCGCCATTCTGGCATCCATGCTGCTGCCGGCGCTCAACCAGGCCCGGGCCAAAGCGCGCGGAGCCAAGTGTCTCGGCAACCTCAAGCAGACCACCTCCTTTCTCCAGATGTACCTCGACACCTACGACAACGAAATCGTCATCGACGGCGGGGCGGGCAATGCCGCCAAATCGCTGTTCCGTGCCGGGTTGATCACCGGCAGCCAGGCCGCCTCCGTCACCTGCCCGGAATCGCGCCGGACCGACTACGCCGGAAACTACATTGCCAGCAACGACACCTTTGTCAACAACGGCTGGTATTACGGTTTCAACTACGAGGGCATCTACCGCCGCCCCAACGACGCGATGACCGCGCTCAACAAGATCAAAATCAACCTTGTCTCGACCAAGAATTTCCAGTACCTTCCGCTCAAAGTTCTGCCGCAGGGAGTGACTCCCTCCAACTGGGCCACCTTTATGGACACCAAGCGCTACGGCATCCGCACCGGCGGCATCCAGGGGGTGATGAACGACGGCGGCGTCGGCACCTGGGGTTCGCGTCCGTGGAGCGTCCACGGCAGCGGCAAGGTGCCGACCGCGTTCCTCGACGGCCACGTCGAAATGGCCGACCAGGCCAGTTTGCGCGCCCGGGTCTGCGGCACCATGATGTTTTCGGTCGACGATTCCGACCCCAGAAATTAACTCGGCAACCCAAGGAGAAACCAGATGAAAAAAGCATTGCTGACGCTCGCCGCCGCCGTTCTGGCGACGGTCGCCGCCGCCGCCCCGGCCGACCGCGCCCGGGTCGACTTTTACAACACCGGCGGACCGGAGTCGAAAGTCGTTCCGTCCGACCTTGGCGGCCTCACTTTCGAAACCCCCAAGTGGATGGTCCGCCCCACCGGCGCCGGCATGCTGATCCAGGCCAAAGCCGCCGCCGACTGGCAGGAAAAAACCTTCAAGGTCAAAGTGGTCGGCGACGGCAAAATTCAGATCCGGCTCCTCGGCCCCGACGTCCGCAACAAGGAGGGCAAAAAACAGCCGCACAACGTCGATTTCAGCTTGCTCGAAGTCAACGGCAAAGCCCTTTTTGACAGCAAAGACGGCGCGCCGCTGACGGTCTGGCACGACAAGGCCAAACAGTTTGAAATTCCCGCCAAAGACGGCGAAGAGTTGACCGTCAAAATCAAATACCGCTCCTCGGCGGAATAACCGCTTCGCCTCCGGCGCGCTCGCGCCGGAGGCGGCAGAAGTGATCCAGCTATGAACTTTCATCCGATGAAAATCGCCGGTCTCGCCGAACGCCCCGACTGGTGGAAGGTCCGGCCTGATGAAATCATCGGCCGCGCCGCAAGCGTCCGCCGGGGCCGCGCCGAAGCAATCGCCGTCACCCCCGGCAAATATCCGGTTTACGCCGTCTTTTACGGCGACTTCAGCGATGCCGAGCTCCAGACCAACTGGTCGGCCGGTTCCTCTTCCGGCAATCCGGCCAGTTACTGCCGCCGGGCCGGGCGGAAACCCACCGCGCTCTTCCTCGCCGGCATCCACGGCGCCGAAGCCGAAAGCGTCGCCGCGGCGATGAACCTGATCGAAACCCTCGAAAACGGCGTCGATTTCCGCGGTGACAAGCACGAAAAACTGGTTTCGCTGCTGAAACATTACCGCTTGATCATCGTCCCCTGCGCCAATATGGACGGCCGCGCCCTGTCGCCCGACCACCTCAAGGGCGCGCCGCGCGCCGATTTCCTGATGGCTTCCCAGGGCGCCTGGCTCGACGGACGGCTGATCGAGTGGCTGGGAAGCAAGGAATATTTCCCGCTCCCGCTCGACCGCGTCAGTTTCCCCGGCGGCTACCCCAACGCCGCCGGGTTCAATCTCATGCATGACGCCTGCCCCGGCCATGTCCGTTCCGCCGAGGCCCGCGGCATCCTCCGGCTGGTCGAGCGCTACGCGGTCGACCTGGTGCTCAACGGCCACTCCTGCGAGTGCGAGCCGATGCTGCTGGCGCCGCAGGAATTCAATTACCGGCACCACCAAGAGCGGGGGCTCCGCGCCTACTCCGCGGTCAACCGCGCGCTGCTCGAAAGCGGCCTCCGGAGCGAACCGATGCCGGACCCGCCCCGGCTCGACCGGGGAGTCAACCTCAACACCCTGATCACCCTCGCCTCCGGCGCGCTGGCGATGACCCTTGAATGCTGTGTTTCACTCCGCTTCGATTTTGCCGAGCTGATGGAGCCCAACTTCATCGCGCTCGAAACGCTGCTCGAGAGCGGCCTTGCCGATCCCTTCGTTGACCGCTCGATCTGGAAACGTTGACCCCGGCGGGATGCGGTTTGGCGCCGCATCCCGCTTTTTTTATGCAAACCGCGGGATTTCGACTTGACAAGCGTTTTAAACGCGGTATACTTTGAGTGGGACGGCTCGATATCAACACCGCAAATCAGGGGTGCATCATGAATATATCCAAAATGCCGGAACGGGTTCACGGCGAGTGGATCTGGAAATCCTCCCTCAATGCCAAAGACGACGCCTTTCTGCTGCTGCGCAAAACTTTCGAGCTGGACACCCCCGGCGTCCAGAATACCCTCTGCATAACCGCCAATTGCTCGTACCAGCTCTTCATCAACGGCCGTTTCGCCGGTTTCGGGCCGCGGGCCCACCACGACGAGAGCAACTATGTCGATTGCTACGACATTTCCGCCCACCTCCAGAGCGGACTCAATGCGATCGGGGTGATCGTTTATTTCAGCGCCCCCTACGGACCGCCGCGGCTGGGGGTTCCCGGCTTGTGGTGCCAGCTCGAATCCGCCCACAAGCTCATTCTCGCCAGCGACCGCACCTGGATGGTGCGTGAACTCGAGGGCTTCTCGGTGCCGCGTCCGCGTTCGGCGGTCAACCAGCTGATGACCGAATACATCGATCACCTCGACCTGCCGGAAAACTGGTCCGAACCGCGCTTCCAATGCGACCGCACCTGGAGCGAACCCGACGTCGCCGTCCCCCCCGGGATGCCGGGCAGCGTGCTGGAAAACTACCCCCTTGAACCGGCCATCGTCGACACCACCCACGAATTCAAGTTCATCGACCGCGGCATCATCGACGCCCAGGTGGCCTGGACCCAGGTCTTTTTCGGCAACCGCCACCGCAACCGCCGCAGCGTCACCGCGGCCGAAAGCTACTTCTACAGTCCGATCCATACCGAGCTGACCGTCAAACTCTACTCCGACGACCCGCTGCGGCTGTTCTGCAACCAGACCATGGTGTTGAGCGAACCCTCGGCCAACGGCACCAAGGACTTTTCGCTGCCGGTCAAATCCGGCTGGAACCGGCTGCTGCTGATCCAGCTGCCGACCGGGAACTCGATGGGAACGTTCTTCGTCTTCCCCAAAAACCGGCGCGACTCGCTGGTCTTCCGCAGCGCGCCGAGCGAACGCGCCTCGGTCGCCTGGAAAGTGGCCGGCCCGCTCAAACTGTCATTCCAGGCGGCGACCGCTTCGCTCAAGCTCGACCGCTCGCCCCACGGCGAATACGTGATCGACCCGACCATGCCGATCGACGTCTCCAATCTCCTCACCGAAGTCCACTGGATCGTGCAACCCAGCCAACCCCAGGACGGCGTGCTCAAACAACTCGATTTCGCCCGCTTCCGACTGGATTCGCTGCGCTACGGCTTTCCGGTGATCAATCTCGAGGCGTCGGCCGGTGACATCGTCGAAGTCAGCCTCGGCTACCGGCTCGACGGCAACGGCATGCCGACCCGCGGCAACGGCATTCGCGGCACCCACACGCTGCGCTGCCGCGACGGGCTCAATTCATTCATGCTCTTCAATCCCCGCGAAATCCTCTACATGACGCTCTCCGTCCACCATTCCGAAAAGGGGGTGCGGATCAAACAATGCTTCTTTGAGGAACTGGTCCGTCAGTCGCTGCGGGAAACCAAGTTCAACTGCTCCGACGAACTGATCAACCGCCTCTGGGACACCGGGCTGCGGACATTGCGCCGCTCCTCGGCCTTTGTCCCCCAACGCGAATCGCAGGCCGAATACGACGTCTATTTGCTCGATGCCTACATCGACGCGGTCAACATGGTCGCGGTCTTCGGCGACCATGCCTACGCCTCCGCCCGGCTGCGCCAGTTCATCGACGCCCAATTCGAAAACGGCGACATCCCGGCGCTGACCTTCGGCAACCGCCAGCGCTCCCAGGCCCACCACCTTTTCGTGCTGCCGGTGTGGATGCTCTACAACTTCAAAACCAGCGGCAACCGCAATGAATTGACCGAACTTCTGCCGAATCTCGAACTCCTCAACGATTTCTTCGACTCGCTGATCAACGAAAACATCGGCCTCATCGACGACATCGACCACCGCTTCTCACTCCGCAGCCGCCTCAGCTTCGGCAACTTCGGCAACGGCAGCGTGCCGACTTACATCAACAGCCTCTACTGCCGCTTCCTGCTCTCCAAAGCCGAAATCCACCGCCTCCTCAACAACCCGACCGCCGCCGACAAATGCACTGCCAAAGCCAAAACCATCGCCGGCCGACTGCGCGAACTCAATTTCGACCCCCGCGACCGCCTGTTCGTGCGCAAAACCGAGGCCGGACGGAGCTACGAATTCAACCTCGACCGCGATCACAATCTCTTCGCCAACTTCAGCGCCCTGCTGGGGGGCGTGATGGACCTCTCCGACTTCGACCACTTCTTTTTCTCGTTCTTCCGCTACGACGCCCCCTTCAACCGCAGCGACGAAGCCAAGAGCCCCTATTTCCACTTCTTCTTCCTCGAAACCATGTTCGCCCTCGGCCAGGGCGTCTGGACCTGCCGCTACTTCCGCGACTACTGGACCAAACGCCTCTGCCCCGAATCCGGCTCCTGGCTCACCTGGCAGGGCACCGCCGACCCCGCCCCGGTCCGCTACTACGACGGCAACGTGGTATCCCCCAACGTCTTCATCATCCGCGAACTCGCCGGCGTCCGCCTCGCCGACTCCGGGCACTCGAGCATCTATTTCAACCCGGCCCTCAGCCAACTCGAATGGGCCGACCTCCTCTTCCCCACCGCCTTCGGCCAAATCCACGTCCGCTGGCAACAAAACCCCGACAAAACCATCGACGTCCTGATCGACGCCAACTACCCGATCAAAGTCCTCCCCGAAATGTCACCCGAACAACTCAAAAACACCGCCTTCGAACTCAGCGAAAACGTCACCTTGCTCCAA
The DNA here is from genome assembly GCA_964599205.1 of uncultured Victivallaceae bacterium. GTDB lineage: Bacteria > Verrucomicrobiota > Lentisphaeria > Victivallales > Victivallaceae > JAVBUI01. The sequence continues at coordinate 160 of CAZRFG010000026.1, read as the reverse complement.
GCCCCCAAAAAATAACCGGCGACCCGCCTCCCCGCACGGGGGAGAGAGCAAAAATTTTAAGGAAATTTTTTCTCCCTCCCCCGAACCCCCTCCTTCTTTTCAAACCTTTTCATGTCCGGCGCTTTTTCTTTTTTGCATCGCAAAAAAGAAAAAGCGCAGT
>CAZRFG010000025.1:0-17968 GCA_964599205.1 uncultured Victivallaceae bacterium | reverse complement strand
AGGGCGGCGTAAGCCGTCCCGCTGCGAACTCTAAATCGGCCTTGAATTACCCATTGCGTAATTCCTGTCCCCAGGTGAGGGGTAGCCGGGGAGAGGCGCATGTGCCTCTCCCCGGACTTTTCCCTCTCGGAATCCCCCCATCCCGGAGATTTCCCTCTCCGGACTCAATTCCCGTTCAATTTCCTTGCAACTTGAGGAGATTGCCCTCGACGTCGGCGGCACAGGGGATGCCGTCGATCATACGGAGGGCGGCGATCCGGGCGGGGAGCTGCTGACTGGCGAGAATTTTGCCGTCGCGGCTGATCGCATAGACCTTGCCGGTGGTCGTGCCGGCGTAGACCTTGTCGCCGTCGGCGAGAAGACTGGTGATGCCGCCGTCGAGGCGGATTGTCCAGCGTTTGGAGCCGTCCGGATTGAGGCGGTAGCAGAACTCATTGAGCGAACCCGCGTAGAGGGTGTCGCCGTTGTTTTCGTCCGGCCCGACGGTGAGCGCGGCGAGTTCGTCGCCGGTGCTGTATTCGGCCAGCTGGTCGCCGTTGGGGGCAAAGATATAGAGCTCGCCGCCCGCGCCGCCGACGGCGAAGTTGCGCTGATTCCCTTTGCCGTTGCGGAAGGTGGCGAGCGCGCGGGTGCCGGGGGTGTTGGTCGAGAACTTCCAGGTGCTCAAGCCGTCCGGCGTCAGGATATTGACGTGGTAGTAGCGGGTGCCGGTGAGGATTTCGTTTTTGCCGTCGCCGTTGAGGTCGGCGACTTCGACCACGCTGGCTTCGCGGACGATTTCGTAGTGCCAGAGGAGTTTCCCGGCGGGGTCAAAGGCGTGGAGCCGCCAGCTGTCGGTGCCGATCAGGACTTCCTTTTTGCCGTCGCCGTCGATATCGGCGATTTGGGCGACCCGGGCGACGGGGGGGATGCGGTAGAAGGGAAATTGGAATTCCCAGAGCTTGGTTCCGTCGAGCTTGTAAACCCGGACGAACTGATCCTGATTGGCCACCGCGAGTTCGTCGCTGCCGTCGCCGTCGAGGTCGCCGGCGGCGAAGTCGTTGACCGCGGCCGGAGTTTTGATCACCTTGACCGCAGTGCCGTCGGGATTGAGGAGGTGAATTTCACCCGCCGGGTTGGCGGCGCCGAAAAGTTTTTTGCCGCCGTGGTTGACTTCGCGGAAGGCCAGTACCGGGCCGGGAACTGTGGCGGTCGGTTTGGCGATGCTGCGGTTGTCGCCGGTCCGGTCGGCGCGGGAAGCGGCCGCGGCCGGAGCCGGGCTGGCGGCGGCGACAAGTTTGCCGTCGCGCGGGGTCAGGCTTTCACTTCCCTCCGAGACCACCAGCGTGCCGTCGGGCTGCGGGGTCAACCGGTAGGATTTGCCGCGGTACCGGAAGCGGACGCCGCCGTCGGCGAGCTCTTCGATCCCGACGGGCTCGAGCGCTTCGCCGGAGGAGCCGCGGAACAGGGAGAAGATGCTTTTGGCGACACCCTTTTTGAGGTTGGCGTCGGCGGCGAATTCGATGGTGCGGACCATCGGTTCGGCGTAGGGGTAGCCTTCCCAGTTCTTGCCCATATCGGGGTCGTCGGTGACGGTGATGCGACTGCCGGACGTGGTGTCGAGCCGCATCGATTTGCCACCCTGCTGGGTCAGCACCACGCCGTCCGGCTGCGGCGCGGCCGTGCCGACGCCGTTCCAGAGCTGGCGCAGCAGCGCACTCGCGTCGGCGCGGGGGACGACCACGTCGAGGACGCCGAGCGCCTGGCCGTCCTTGAGCCAGAGATAGTGACGCACCCAGTCGAACCGGGGGCCGTCAAGCCGCATCGAGGCGATGCCGAGCCGGTCGTTTTCACCGTAGCCGGCGAGTTTGGCATAGGGCCCGTAGGGGAGGTATTCGCCGTCGGTGATCACGGTGAGGGCGTTGTGGAAGCGGGTCGCGCCCTTGAGGTAATGGTTGTCGGCAAGCCATTGGCGGCCGAGGTGATTGAGCCTTTGGACGCTCATCGCGTCGGCGTGGCCGTGGCCGCCGTTGTTGAGACCGTCGGTCAGCAAATAAAAGGCTTCGGGATCGATTTTTTCGCGGAACGAAAGCTTGTCGAAGGTCTCGGCGGCCTCCGGCTTGCCGCCGGCGGGGGGCACGGTGGCGTAGTAGCGCGGCTCAAGTTTGAGCACCTGGATGCCGTTGTAATTCTCCGGCACCGGGAACTGCTGGACGGCGCGGCGCTCAAAAATGCCGAAGTCGGAGCCGCCGAAGCGGCGGGTGTCGGCGCTCCAGAGAATCATTTTTTCCAGCACGAACCAGTTGGCCGCCGGGTCGCCGGTCAGATTGGCGTAAATTCCCATCGGAATCGCGTCGGCGCGGTAACAACTCCAGAGTCCGGTGTCGCCGTAGGGCACCTGGTAGCGATTGTTGTCCATGGTGATGATCGCGGTGTCGGCCATTTTGCGGCCGACGCCGTTTTGGATCACGGTGAGGTCGCCGGTGACGGCGGCGTAGCGCATCACGTGTTCCCAGGTCAGCCACTGGTAGCCGTTGCAGTCGTCCTCGACTTTGCCGGACTGGTTCTGGCGGTCGAAAATGCGTTTGCCGGCGTCAAGCAGCCACTTGCCGTCGGGCTGTTCAGGGTAGTATTTGGCGAAATAGAGCCCCGCCATGGTCGAGCCGAGGGCGGAAAAGGTGCCGTGGTTGTGGGCGACCAGCCAGGAGTAGGTCTGCGCTTTGGCCCGCAGCACCGCATGGGACCAGCGCTGGAAAACTTTGACCATCGCCAGCCGCTCTTCGTCGGTCAGCGCCGGATCGTGTTCGACCAGGTCGAGTCCGGCGAAAGCGCCGAGGGCGGAGAAATCGCTGTCGTAGCCCCAGTCGCCGCCGTAGCGGCGGGGGTCGCGCTTGACGGAATAGTCGGCATACATTTTGGCCACCGCGGCGAAGAGTTTGGCGTCCTGCGGTTTGCGGTAGCGGCGGTAGCGTTCGCCGATCCGGGCCATTTCGCCCGCGAGCGACTGGTGGCGGCCGGTGTCGAGCGTCTTCTGCGCTTCGGCGAGGCCGGCTTCGAGCGATTCGGCCCCCGGTTCATTGGGGACGTCGCGCCCGGCGTAGTCGGCGGCGAAGATGAGCGGCGTGACCAGGCTTCCCGGCTTCGCGTATTTGGCCAGTTCGGCCGCGGCGGCATCGACCGCGCGGTCGAGCCCGGCGTCGTCGGATGCGCCGATCACCAATGCGTCGACGTTGCGGCGGATCGGCTCCTTGAGGAGATCGACCACGAAGCCGCCGGGGCCGGGGAAGCGTTCGTCGACGATGGTGGCGCGCCGGGCGTAGGCTTGCAGCAGCGCCGGATTGTTCCAGACGTTGCCGAGGATGATCACCGGTCGGGCGAAATCGCGGTCGGCGGCGGTGCCGGGGCGGACGGCGAAGTCGACGCCGGTCGATTTTTTGAGCGCGGCGGCGAGTTTGCGGGCGGCGTTTTCCCCGGCCGGAGTGGCGGGATGGAGGATTTCGGCGGACTTGCCGTCGGCGGCGAAGACGGTTTCGCGGCTCAGCGGCGCGGCTTGATTGAGGTTGTTGCCGATGTGTTTCAACTCATCGACGATTTTGAGGTCGCGGATCTGGAAGTTGATCGGGCCCTCTTTGACCGAGTCCATATTGGCGACGTAGAAGTCGAAGCGGTTGCAGTCGCCGAGCGGGCTGTCGTCGCCCCAGCTGGTGTGCCAGGTGAGGGGGATGCTGAAGCCGCGCTGGAGGGTGATCGTCTCCCAGTTGTCGCGGCCGGGGTCGGCGTAGGTGTAAAAGGCCCACGACGGCATTTTGGCATTGGCGTTGTAGAGTTTGATGTACAAGTGATCGGCGAGGTCGGGCGAGCGGAACTGGAACTGGAGCGCTTTGCCGCGAAGGTCGATGCCCTTGTCCAGCGTGAAAATGATCCGGACCCGGCCGGAGCTTTTGTCATTCCGGACGACTTTGCCGCTGACGGTGATCACGCCCGCCGGATCGGCGGCATAAGTGACGCCGCGATCCATATCGACTTTGACCACCTTGCCGAGGGCGGCGAAGGGATTGCGGACGGGCAGGCTTGGGGCCGGGGCGGCGACTTCGGCGGCTTTGACCGGGGCCGGGGCGGGGACGGCCGACGCGATCTCTTCGCGGGGGACGACCTTGAGGTTGCGGATTTCGAGTTTCAGCTCGCCCGCCGGAACCGGTTTTTTGCGGGAGACGATGAAGACCAGTTCTTTGATTGCCGCCGGCTCTTTGCCGTCGACGCCGCGGACGGCGTAGGTGAGGCCGCGGGCGGCGTCTTTCTGGAGGAGGACGCTTTTCCATTCTTTGGCGTCAAGTCCACCGCGGCCGAGGTCGCCCCGGAGCGAGGGGACGCGGCTCTGGTCGTTGTAGGCAGATACGCTCACCTGATCGGCCTCGGAGGTGCCGCGAAGGTCGAAAGTCAACGCCTTGCCGGTGAGGTCGACCGGGGCTTTGAGGACGAAGCGGACCGCCGATCGGGTGTCGGCGTCGGCGGTTTTGTCGATTTTGCGGACGATGCCGACCGTCCCGTCGTCGCCGACGGTGGACTGGACGCCGGTATCGACCGGCATTGCTTTGAGGCCTCCCAGCGCGGCGGCCGGATCGGGAGCGGCGGCGAGGGCGAGAGCGCCCAGCATCAAAGTAATGACGCAACTTCTTTTCATAGCGGTTTTCCTTGGCTTTGGATATTGAAATGATTGATACGTTTCAAAAAAATGACTTTCAGCATCATTATATATCGGTTCATCCGGCAAGACAAGGATCGGCCGCTGAAAAGATGAATCTTTTTTGAATACTCGTGAATCAGATGGCTTCTTTTCTGATGCAGGTGTGCCGGAGAAGATCAGCTGGGGACGGGGTTATTTCGCCGGCGTTATATTGCTTTTCAGCACATCGGCTTTGAAAGCGGGGTCGATCGGAGCTCCGAGGCGTTCGGCTTCGCCGATTTCGCGGAGGGCTCCGGCAAAGTCGTCGCGGTAGAAGTGGTTGATTGCGGCCTGATAGTGGACCCGGCCGCTTGCCGGTGCGCTTTTGAGGAGTTCGTCAGTCAGCGCTTTGCCTTTGGCAAGATAGCTGTCTGCCTCGGCTGACTTGCCGACGGACTGAAACTGTTTGCCGCAGAGACTGTAGCTCTGGACCAGATCGCACTTGGCGTTGATTTTTTCTTGTACGGGCGCGAGTTCCACCGCTTTTTCGAGCAGTTTGACACTGTCCGCAATATATTGGCACCGCCGGGCCTGGTCGGATTCGGGTTCGGCCTGAATGCCGCGGACGATTCCGGCTCCCCACCAACTCGCGTAGTGATCGGGGGCGAAACGCCAAGCCCGGTTGAATTCAGCCATCGCTTCGGGCAACTGTTTTTTGCCGAGCAAAGCAAAGCCGTCTTTGACCGCCTTGGCGGCAATCCGCTTTTTGGAGTCGGCGGGGTAGATCATCCGGCGCGAGGTGAGCGAGGAGTCAAACTCGCCGAGCATCTCCGGGTCGGGGATGCCGGCGGCGAAAACCAAACCGGGCAGGGCGGCGATCAAAGCGAAAAAAATCTTCATTATTCCCTCGTATTGTCAATTTCGACGATGCCGTCCGAACGCAGCCGGGCCCGGAACAGTCCGGGGTGATTACCTTCGTTGTCTTCGATAATAATAAATGGCGGTTCCGAATTTTGGCGGCCGCAACCATGGTAACGGTAATCCGACGCGTCATGCTTTTCACGGCTCGGACACTGGCGGATTTTGGCTTCGGGCGCGGTGATCGCGGCGAGCGAGTCGGGATAGCAGCGGTTGTTTTCCCAGGCGTACACCTCAAGCATGAGCCCGAGTTGGCGCAGGTGGTTGCGGCAAAGAAGCCGCCGCGCCCGCTCCCGGGTGAAGTTACCGGAGGGCAGCGAGAACAAGGCAAAAACAGTGAAGAGCGCCAGATACAAGCCGAGTATGATTCTTCGCCGCCGGGTTGAATGTGCATGACCGACCAATTCAATCGTAATCGCCGCCATCAAAAAAAGAATCCAACCCGAATTCAGCAACCCGATCCAGCCCGGAAGCGAGGAAAGACACCATTCATACACCGCCGCCTGCCGGTTTTCGGGGAAAAATCCCGCTGTCCAAACCGGATTCCTCGCTGCTTGGGCCAGCTGCGCCAGAATGAAGAAACCCGCCGCCACCGCGGCGTAACAAACCGGATTTCGCCGGAATTGAGTTTTGTCGTCGTTCATTGCAAACCGCCTCCGGCATAGTATAAATCATCCGGCGGCAGAATACAAGCAAATTCAATAGATAATTCCGCTCTGGGGTTCGACGTCGGGGCGGAGCGGGCTGAAGAGGACGGTTTTGCCGTCGCGGATCAGCTTGATTGCGCCGCCGGGATTGCCGTCGCGGCTGAAGCGGACCTCCCAGTCGCCCTTCGGCGTGGAGAAGGCCGCGCCGAAGTTGATTTCGCCGTCGAGCAAGCGGGTGTCGACCATTTTGGCCATCGAGTCGGGGCCGACCTGGATGACGTGGAGCATCAGGTCGGATTCGGCCGGGATCGAGGGGGATACTTCGACCCGGTAGCGGCCGAGGTAGTTTTTGGTCTTGGCATAGGGCAGCGCTTCGGCGGGAAGTTCCCAGTTGCGGCCGGAGCTCTCGAATTCATGGCCGGGACCGCCGACCACCCGGATGTCCGGCTTGACCGGCAGCAGCGTCCGGCAGAAGAGGCGGCCGCCGCCGTCGTCGGCGCGGAAGGTCACGGGATCGAGCATCACCGGTTCGTTCTGGGTGTGAAGCAGCCAGTCCTTGCGGTATTCCGGTTTGGTCGAGATCACCCGGTCGGCGATGACGAAAATATCGGGGTAGATAAAGACGAACTGGCGCAACGCCAGCCGGCACTTCGACGCCGCAAAGACCGGGGTCGCGTCACCGGCGATGTAGGTGAAGTATTCGTTGGTCTCAAAGGCGACGCAGCGGTCGCCGGTGGTGACGAACTGGCCGCCGTGGTTGAAATAGGTCTCTTTTTTGCGGTCGATCCAGAAGTTGGGGAGCTTTTCCTCCGGCTGGTGGATCAGCACGGTGTTGTGGGCGACGCTTTGGCAGTAGTAGTTGTTGAGGTGTTCGTCGTCGTTCCGCTTGAAGCCGATCCGGGTGCCGGTGTCGAGGGCGAGGAAGTCGTACTTGTAGATCATGAAGTGATTGGCGTCGAAGTGGCGGTGGGCGAAGTTCTTTTTGTTGGTGACGAAACAGGCGTAGGTGTCGCTCTTGCCCGAGCCCGAACGCATGAAGGCGATCCCGATCTCCTCAAAGAAACGGGCGTGGCCGCGCGGCGCGGGGCGTTCAACCCCGAATTCGGCGGGCGGCGGCGGGGCGCGGAAGAGGAAGAGCGGGGCGAGCACGCGGTAGCGCTTCATCCACTGGTCGTTCAACGGATCGGCGGTCATCAGTGAACGGGTCATCCGGCGGACTTCCATGTCTTCCGGCAAAAAGTGCGAGATTTCGTACATGTGCATGCTGACGTCGGTACCGGTTTTGAGGGTGTTGCCGGTGTCGCCGACGCCGAAGTCGTGGAAATCGACCACCCGGCCGCCGGGCAGTTGCTGGGGATGGCCGTTGATGAAGTTCCAGACGCACCACTGCGGGAAAAGCCGGAGGTGGTTGAGCTTGGCCGGTTTTTCGCCGGTGGCGGATTCATAGGTCAGCAGATAGTTGTAACTCGCCCACAAGTACGCCACCATGGTGTAGTTGTTGGCGGTCGAAACCAGCCCGCCGTCATCGGAGCTCTGCTGTTCGCGGCAGTCGAGCATGATCTCGTGATCGGTCCAGCCTTCGTAGAGGAGCTTGCGGGCGGTCTCTTCGTCGATGTTGTCGTGAATGGCCGCCAGCGCCCCGTACCATTTGAGCATCCGGACGCCGTAGAAGCCGCCTTCGGGAACGCAATAGGGGGAAACGAATTTGCCCGCTTCGGTTTCGCTGCGGTAGATGTATTCAAGGAGCGGCTTGAGCAATTCGCTCCGCTCCGCCGCCGTGAGTTCGTTATAGATCCAGTCGTAGGCGGCGAGAGCGTAGATGACCTCGGTGCTGTAGTAGTCGCCCGCCATCACTTTGGAGTCGAAACTGAGGAGCGCGGCTTCTCCGGCGAGTTTGAGCAGCTGCTTCGCCTTGGCCGCCATCGCGCGGTCGCCCTCGACGAGGTAGATCATCGCACAGCGGGCGGCGTCGAGGCCCCACACGGTCGGCTTGGGAAGCTGGGCGTAGGAATTGCCTTCGCCGCGTCCCTGGCCCTTTTCGCCGTTCCAGACTTTGGGCTCGGCGGGGATCTTCGCCGCCGGGGCTTTGACGTTGGCCTGATAATAGCGCTGGATGTCGGGGCGCTCGATGTATTTGCGGAAAGCGGCGAGGGTGTCGGCGTTGACGAAGATGCGGGGATGATCGCGCCTGATTTTGGCCGCGATGCGGTCGGCGGCGGCGCTCTCGTCGGGAGTCAGGGTTTTGGTTTTGACTTTGACGTCGATGCGCTTCAGCAAACGGTCGGCTTCGGCGGTGAACGTGGCGGGGGCGCTCTGATTCTCTTTCAACCGGCGGCAGCCGTCGGCGGCGACGTAGCGGTCGTTCTGCTCGTCGAGCGCGATCCGGGCGACATTGAGCTGGGCAAACGCTTTGATTTTCTCCGGCACGGCGGCGGAGCCGATCAGCGTTTGGTTGTCGGCGATCGCGTCGCGGAACAGCCGGAGTTGGCGATGGGCGATCATCGAATTCAGAAACGACTGGATTTTCTCCGGCGTGTCCGGCCCGAAGCGGAGTTCGCCATAGGCCGCCAGCGCCTCGCGCGGTTTTCCCGCCAGCAGCAGCCGGTCGCCGCGGGAAAGGGGATCGGCGCCGTTCGCCGCCGCCGCACCTTTGCGGAAGCGGTCGCCGAACGCCGGGGAGACAGCGTAGAGCGACTGCCGCTCAAAGTCGGTCAATGACAACTGTAACGTTTCAGCGGCAGGCAGCACAATTTTTTCCGGTTCCGCCGCGGCGACGTGGACAAAAATTCCGGCGAACAGGGCGAAAAGAAAAATCGTCAGTCTCATTGGTCAACCTTTCGTTATTGATAAGTTTGTCGTGAACATATAATTCCAACGGGCAAAATACAAGCGGAAGAACCTGTTTTGTCGGATTGATAACCGTCAAAAACAGATTCATCTGATTCATTGGGGAGTCGTTGGATCAAAAAAATCACGTTTCCGTCGATTCCGGCCGAAAGAACCGCTTTCAATTTCGCCACCCGGGTGCTATACTATTAAAATTCCCAAAGGAGAACAAAATGAAGCGATTGATGACTTTTTTTGCTGGGTTGGCGGCAGTGGCCGCCTTTGCCCTTTCACCGGCCGAAGTCGGTCAGGCGATGGAGAAAAATTTCGGCAAGCCGGATGCGTTTGAAGAAAAGAAGGCCGGCGACGATCTTGCCTGCCAGTCCTATATTTACAAGGACCTCAACGGCAAGCCGCGGGTGATTTCGATCCTGATCGCCAAACCCTCGGCCAAGCTCAAGGTCAAATTGGGGCGGCCGGACAAACTGACCACGGTCAGCACCCAGCTCGATGCCTCCGGCGCGGTCGCCGCGATCAACGCTTCCTACTTCGGCATCGACAAAGCCAGCAAAAAACTCTTCGACAGCGGTCTCCTCAAAGTCGACGGCGCGGCGCATCCCGATGCGAGCAGCATACGCGCCGAACAGAGACCGTGGGGCGGTTACTTCTGGACCCGGAACGGCAGTTGCGGCATCGACGGCATGGAAGGGTTCAAAGCCGAAGACAAGACGGAAGTGGTATGGGGCCACCCGCTGCTGCTCAAGGACGGCAAAGTCAATCCGCTGATCCCCAAACAGTCCGAGCACATGACCGTCTCCCATCCCCGCACCGCGATCGGCAAAAGCGCCGACGGCACGCTGCTGATGGTGGTCGTCGACGGCCGCCATGCCGACAAGGCGACCGGCATGTCCTGCTTTGATCTCGCCGACTTTATGGCCAGAATCGGCAGCGTCGATGCGCTCAACCTCGACGGCGGCGGTTCCAGCACGCTGGTCTGGCGCAATGCCGAAACCGGCAAGGGCGAAGTGATCAACTATCCCTGCGACAACAAGCTCTTTGACCATCAGGGCGAACGCAAAGTCCTGACCACGATTCAGCTTTTCCGCTGAACCCGGTTCAGAAGTCAATCCATCCGGCGGCGACCGCCGCCGTCGCGATCGTTGCCGCTATGATCAGCAGACCGGCGGCAATCGCTTCGCCGCCGGTGAAGTGACGCCGGTCGCCCGGCGCGGTTTCCGGACCCGCCGCCGCGTCGCGCCGGGCGCGGACAAAAACCGGCAGTCCGACCGCCGCCGCCGCCAACGCGAGCAAGAGATACTTGATGCCCGCCGTTACGATCAGCGCCAGCACCAGCAGCGTCCCCGCCGCGCCGCAGAAATGGGCGAATTTGCGGTTGCTGGTCATGCGGATCGGGTATTCCCCGGCGAGGCAGATTTTCCACAAATAGCCGCAACTCACCAGATAAGGCGCCAGCACCATCAGCACCGCCAGCGGCAGCAGCCCGGCCAGTTTTTCCCCGGCAAAGTAGAGCGCGATCAACACCGCCTGGGTGAGGCATCCGGTCGCCAGCAGCGAAAAAACCGGCACTCCCCGCCGGTTGAGCCGGCAGAAGGCATGCGGAAAGGCACCGTCGTCCGCCGCCGCGCGCGGCACCTGAATGCCGATCACCGTAAAAGCCAGCCAGCCGATCAGCAACGCGCACGTGCTCCCGGCGACCATCAGGACGCCGCCCCGGTTTCCGATGATGGCGGCCAGGAGCGGCGCTGTCGAGGGGACGTCCAGCGTCGCCAGCTCCGCCCGCCCGGCCAGTCCCCAGGGCAGCAGCGAAAGCGCCGGGGCGAGGATCGCCGCGATCCAGAAACCGGCCATGGTCGCCTGTCCGACCGCCCGTCGGCTGGCGACGCGGTCGGCGAGGATCGCCGCGCCTTCAATCCCGGCAAAAGTCCAGATGGCGACTGCGAGAAACGGGGTCAGCGTCGTTCCCGGCGGCGACACCGCATTCCAGTTGGCCATGAAGATCTGCCGGTCGAATGCTTGCGCCGCGAAAAAAATGAATCCCGCCAGCGCCGCCAGCAGCAGCGCGGCCCCGGCGAGATTGACGAAAACCACCGGTTTGAAGCCGAGACCGACGAAGCCGTGGATGATCCAGAGCAGCAGCGATACCGTGAGCAAGGCGATCGGTCCGGCATGTTCGCCGGGCAGCGAGGCGGCGAGAATGTGGAGCAGCGTCACTGCGTAGAAGCCGTTGACCGCGATGTTGCGGAGCCAGTAGAGCCAGGCCATTTCGAAGCCGGCGAAGCGGCCGAAACCGGAACGGGAGTTGAAGTAGATCCCCACCGAAAATTCCGGCCGGGCTTCGGCGATGATTCGGAAGGTGTTGGCGACCATGAAAATGGCGAGTCCGGTCACAAGCCAGACCGTGACCGCCGCCTGCGGTCCGGTGAAAGCCGCTGTCGCCAGCGGCAGGTCAAAGGCGATTCCGCCCAGCATTGCATTGACCACAATCGCAGTCAAGGCGAACATTCCCGACAGTCCATGACGGCCGCTCATAATTTCCCCCTCCGGATACGGCACCAGTGGAGGGCGATTGCGGCAGTCCGCCTTTTTTCCCTCCGGACATTCAATATATGCAAAAGGACCGATGAGTCAAATCGGAAATGAGAAATAAGAATGATTCCTATTTTTGCGAAAAGTCATGGAGGTTCGCCTCTTCGGCGGCAACCGCGCGGGCCTGGAAGCCCTCGACCAGCGCCATCACCGCGCCGACCGCGTAACCGGCTCCGAGCACGATCAGTCCGGCCCGGTATTCGTGGTAGAAAACCAGCAAATACACCGCCGAAAAGACCGCGGCCAGCATCGAGAGCGCGCCGAAAAAGCGGAGTTTGTCGGTCAATTGGGCGATCCGGTAGAGGAAATAGAAGAGGTTGATGCCGGGGCCGAGGTAGACCATCTGCGGCAGTTCGTCGATTTTGCGGCGGCACCAGCCGTCGATCGCGCCGTAGATCCACGACGCGACAAAACAGATGCCGGCGGGCCACAGCCAGGGTTTGCTGTTGTTCTGGATGGCGATGGTGAGAAAGAGAATAAAGAGGAAATAGCCGAGCATCCCGGCTCCCGGCGCGCGCGCCTTTTTGAGCGAGATCACCAGTAAATACAAGGGGTAGAGCGCGTGTCCGCCCGGGATCAGCGCCGCCCGGCGGAAAAAACGGTCGAAGTTGAGCCGGGCGTATTCGCCGCGAACCAGTTCCTCTTCGTTCACCGCCGGAATTTCCGCCGCCGCCGGAACCGGCGTTCCGCCGGCATTGAGAAAAGCGAGCGCTTCGTCGCAGGCGCGGTTGAAGGAATCGACGTCGATCGCCTCTGCCGGCGCGTTCGCCGCTTCGTGGGCGACCTGGTTGCGGACGGCTCCGATATAGTGGAGTTTCTTGACCAGATCCGGGGGGAGGGTGGCGGCGAGCGACTCGGTGAGCTCGTGGAGCCCGTCGCCGGACGCACCGGCGCGGCGGAGCGCGTTTTCGAGCTCCGAACTCCGCAGGATGATCACTCCGGTCAAGTCAACTTTGCTCTGATCCATTGCCGTCCCTGGTTGATCGGGCCGGAACGGCGGGAGCGAACCCGCCGTCCGGTCGGAATGGTTACTTCTTGAGGAAAAGCTCGGCGATCTGAACTGCGTTCAGCGCCGCGCCCTTGAGCACCTGGTCGCCGCTGATGAACATATCGATGCCGCGCTTGTCACGGCGCGAAATGTCCTGCCGGATGCGGCCGACCAGCACATCGTACTGCTCGGTCGCGTCGACCGGCATCGGATAGCGCTTGTTGGCGGGGTCGTCGATCACCTTGACGCCGGGGGCTTTGCTGAGGATGGCGCGGACTTCGTCGGGAGTGATCTCCGAGGCGAATTCCATATTGAGCGCTTCGGAATGGGCGCGCAGCACCGGGACCCGGACGCTGGTGCAGCTGATCATCAGTTCCGGATCATGGAGCATCTTGCGGCTTTCGTTGAGCATCTTGAGCTCTTCCTTGGTGTAGCCGTTGTCATAAAAGACGTCGATCTGGGGGATCAGGTTGAAGCCGATCCGGTGGGCGAAGGCCTTCGGCTCGATCGCCTCGCCGTTGAGCAGCTGCCGGGTCTGGACGACCAGTTCGTCCATGCCGCGGGCGCCCGCTCCGCTGGCGGCCTGATAGGTCGCGGCGCTGAGCCGGACGAGCTTTTTGGCGCGATGCAGCGGGGCCACCGCCACCAGCATGATGATGGTGGTGCAATTGGGGTTGGCGATCACGCCCTTGTGCTTGAAAGCGTCCTCGGGGTTGACTTCGGGAACCACCAGCGGCACGTCGTCCTCCATCCGGAAGGCGCTCGAGTTGTCGATCATCAGCGCACCGGCGTCGACCACGGCTTGGCGGTACTGGCGCGAAATGTCGGACCCGGCGCTGAAGAGCGCGAAGTCAACGTTCTTGAACGAGTCGGCGGTCAGCTCCTCGATCACGATTTTTTCGCCCTTGAACAGGGCGGTTTTGCCGGCCGAACGGGCGGAGGCGAGGAGCTTGAGGTTCTTGACCGGGAAATTGCGCTTTTCGAGGGTCTTGATCATTTCGACCCCGACCGCGCCGGTGGCGCCGGCGACTGCGACGTTGAATTCTTGCGACATATTTGATCTCCTTTGGGATTTTTTGCAAATCTCAATAAGATAGCACAAAACTTGAAATTTGCAATGGCCTGGAGTATATTCTTTTTTCATTATGGACAAAATCGACTTTATTGCAGAAAATCTCACCGAAGATGAGCTCGCCGGGCTGATCCGGCATCACAATTATTGCTATTGGACGCTGGGCGAACGGGAAATTTCCGACACCCGCTATGACGAACTCACCCGGGCGCTGGCCCGGCTCAATCCCGCCCACCCGGTGCTGACCGAAGTCCACACCCCGGCGGTCGCCTCGCTCGGCAAAGTGAAACACCCCGTGCCGATGCTCTCGCTCGACAAAGCGTATTCGCTTGAGGATATCCTCAAATGGGCGGAGAAATCGATCCGCACCCCCGATGAAATGCTGCTGGTCCAGCCCAAATACGACGGCATTTCCGCCCGCTTCGACGGCCGCATTCTCGCCACCCGCGGTGACGGTGTCGAGGGGGAGGATATCTCCGACAAATTGCCGCTGATCCGGCTCAAAAGCGCCGCTTATTCCGGCGCCGTCGATCGTCCGGTGCGCGGCGAAATCATCGTTTCCGACGACGACTTCCCGCTGATCCGGGAGAAAATCAAACGCAAAAACGGCGAGTCGTACAAGAATTCACGCAACATCCTGACCGGTTTCATGACGTTGGTCGGTGCGACCGACATCAATCAGGTGGCGCATGCGATGGAGCGGATCGACGCATTCCTGACGCTGGTCGATTACAATCTCGTCTCTTATCGGGTGCCGTACTGCAAGTTCGCCGCTGAATGGTCGGAGCTGGTCGAGTCGATCGAGGCGCTGCCTTATCCCCTCGACGGAATCGTGGTCAAAATCGCTGACGAGGCTTATCGCGAATCGCTGGGCGCGACCGCCCATCATCCGCGCGGTGAAATCGCTTTCAAATTTACCAACATCCGGCGCGAGAGCCGCTTGACCGGCGTGGAGTGGAGCTTCGGCAAAAGCTGCCTGACTCCGGTGGCAGAAATTGAACCGGTCGAAATCGGCGGCACCACCATCCGCCGGGCTTCGCTTCACAATGTCCAGCGGGTGCTTGATCTCGACCTCAACGTCGGCGACCGGGTGGTGGTCGAGCGGGCCGGCGACGTGATTCCCTACATCGTCGAATCCTCGCCGGGGGAAGTCCGGCAGGATGTGCTGATTGACCGCTGTCCATCGCCCGGCTGCGGCACGCCGCTGGTGCGGATCGGGCCGGAACTCTGCTGCCCCAATCCGGGGTGCTTTGAGACCAAACTCCGGCGGCTGACCGCCGCGGTTGCCGCGATCGGCATCGAGAGCCTCGGTGAACCCAATATCCGCAAAATGATGCTTCAGCTCAAAGTCCGCTCGCTGCGGGATATTTTTGAGCTGAAACTCGGCGAAATCATGATGCTCGACAACTTCGCCGCCAAGTCGGCGAAAAATCTCCGCGCCGAGCTCGACGCGGCAAGGTCGCTGTACGATTACCAATTGCTCGCTTCGCTCAATATTCCCCATATCGGGCTCAACATGGCCAAGGCGATTCTGCAGAATTACACCTTTGCCGAGCTGCGGACGCTTGACCTTGAGACGCTGGCGGCGATTCCCGACGTCGGCGGCCGCCGGGCGGAGGCGATGCGTGCGGAATTTGAGCAGCAGTCTGATTTTATCGACGAACTGCTGGAAGTGGTGACATTGCTTCGCGAAACTCCGGCGGCGGATGCCAGAACGATCTGCTTCACCGGCAAGATGCCGCGCGAACGCGAATACTACCGGCAACTCGCCGCCGCCAACGGCTTTGCCGCGGTGGAGACGGTGAACAGTTCGCTTGCGCTTCTCGTCGCCGCCGATCTCGCCGAGGCGAGTTCGAAGCTGGAAAAGGCGCGCAAGCTCGGCATTGAAATCCGTTCTCTCGACGACTGGCTGGCGGCGCTCAAGTCGCCGCCGGCGGAGGATTCTCCGCCATCCGATGATCTTTTCGGCGGCTTCTGATCCGCCACCCCGAAGTGTAAGCCCAAAGCTGAAGGAATGCGACCGATGAAATTGACCGAAGCGATGAAACTGTTGGGCGCGGAGCCGTTGGCCCGCGAAGAGGCCGAGTTGCCGCTCGGGCCGGGGCGTCTCAACCCCGAGTCGCTGGCGGCGGCGATGACGGCAGGCAAGCTGGAATCGGCCGCCGCGATCGAACTTCTGGAGTGGGCCGGCAAATTCGCCGCCCGGCCGGAGCTATGCGTTTACTTCAACTACCTCTCCGAAAAACTCTTCACTGAAAAGCTCCATCCCGAGAGCATCGAGGGGATCCTGCCCTCGGAAATCAAAGCTTTGAGCGAAGCTGAATCGTACGCCTTTTATGCGCTGCTCGCCTTTTCCGGCTACGGGGCGGTCCGCCACGCCTTCGCCTACGCCTCGCTGCCGCCGGATGCGCTGGCCGGGGCGTTCCGCGATCCGGCGATCTGGGTCGAGCACTTCCGGCGCAACCGCAAGCTCACCGGCATCTCGCGCCGGAGCATCGGCTGGGAAGCGAACGTGCTCAACGGCGACCCCCTGACCATCGGCCGGATGCAGTACCGGTTGGCTGCGTTTTACGGCAAAATCCAGGTCTACCGCCGCCGGGCGGACGGCTCGGTGGTTGCGTTTGCCTCTCCCGGCATCCGCTGCAACCGGGCCGGGTTCATCGACGGCGTCGACGACGAATTCGACCCGGTGGCGTGGGAGACCAAGTTTGAAATCACGCCGCAGGTGATTCGCGGCAACCGGATTGTTCCCGAGGGGCATATTTTGCGCAAAGTCGAGTCGATTCCGGCCGCCGAATACATTCCGGTGCTGCGCGAAGGCGACCTGGCGCTGGAAACCCACATTCCGGAGGGGAGCGGCCTCACTTGCAGTGATTGCAAGGAATCGATGAACCGCGCCCTCGAATTCTTCCGGGCGCGCTACCCCGAGAAAACGATCCGGGGGTTCAGTTGTTTCTCGTGGATGCTCGATCCGCAGTATGAGTTCTTGCTCAAGCCGGATTCGCGGCTGTTGTGTTTCATGCGTCAGTACTATTTGTTTCCGATTGACGCGAGCGGCAAGGATGCGTTGTGGCGGATTTTCGGCGAAGATGGGCTCAAAAACGGCATCGCCAATGCTCCGCGCCAGACCAGCATGCAGCGCAACGTCGCCGACTTCATCGCCCGCGGCGGCCGGCTGCGCTCGGGCGGCGGTTTCCTGCTGATCGACGAAATCCCGCGTTACGGCGAAGCGCCGTATCGCAAAAAGAACGGTAAAAAATGAATTTGTCCAAGGATCCGGCGGCGATACTGGCCGCCTGGGAAGAGGCGCTCCGGCCGCCGGTTTTCACCGGGCTCGGGGCGGCGCAGGCGGTGAAGACTTTTGACTTTCCCGAATTTCGCGGCGTGCTGTATCTCCAGCCGACCGAGCCGGGGGTGGTTCAGCAGGTGCTGCTGATGTATCCGCGGCAGGAGGCGGCGGGGCCGCGGCCGGGGGTGGTGGTGCCGTTTTACTATCCCGACTACAGTTGCGGGTACGATTTGCGGACCGGCGGCGAGGCGGGGCCTTTCGGGAAAAAGCTGATTGCGCCTTATGCTCGCGAACTGGTGGAGCGGGGGTATGTGGTGGCGGCGACGCAGGCGTATGCGTTCAACTATATTCCGGAGCCGCCGGGGTGTGTCGACCGGCTGGATTTCAAGTACTGGCAGGGGGCGGCGGCGGAGCTCAGGCGGCGTCATCCTGAGTGGAACGGGGTGGGAAAACTGGTGTATGACACGCGGCTCGCGCTGGATTTGCTGGCGGCGGATCCGGCGGTGGATGCGTCGCGTCTGGGCATATACGGGTTGTCGCTGGGGGGCAAGATGGCGTTTATGACGGCGTGTCTCGACCGGCGGATCCGGGCGGCGGTGGGGATAGACTTCGGGCTGCTGTGGCATCAGACGAACTGGACGGACCCGTGGTATTGGACGGAGGCGGAAGTGGCGGGGTTCAAGCGCGCCGGGATGGATTTGGAGTTGCTGCTGGCGGCGCGGGACGGGTTGGACTTTTATCTGGTGGCGGGGCTGTATGACACTGATGAGAGTATGGCGGCGCTGGAGCGGGTGAGGGGGCTGGACCGGGAGTGGGGCCATTGCCGCCGGGTGGAGGGGGAGAATCACGGTTCGGGACATATTCCGCCGCCGGACGCAGTGGAGAAAGCGTACCGCTTCCTGGATCAGACGCTGAAATAAAAAAATAAAAAAAATAGAAAAATAAAAAACCGCCGCCAGGCGGAATCCCGCCCTCCGTC
>CAZRFG010000024.1:12298-18062 GCA_964599205.1 uncultured Victivallaceae bacterium | reverse complement strand
CGCCGACGCTGATTACCAGCTCAACTTCGTCGTTACGGAGGAGAATGCACGCGGTGTTTTGAAAGACCATCGATTCACAGTGTACCATGGTTTGCTCCTTAGAGGGTTTGGCCGGGTGGCAGGACGTAGTCTTCGCCTGGGATGAGGGTAATACTGACCGCCCCTCGCGGCGCGACCAGCCGGATCGTCCGGGCGAATTGGGCGGTGATCCGGAGCCGGGTGATCGCGCCGTCGCGCCAGGCGAAATCGACGCAAAGGCCTCCGCGGCAGCGGACGCCGGACAAGCTTCCCTCGCGCCAGTCGTCGGGGATGGCGGGGAGGAGTTCGAGGATCGGCAGGCCCGCTTCGCTCCGGCGGTGGCTCTGGATCAGCATTTCGAGAATCCCCGCCGCGCCGCCGAAGTTGGCGTCGATCTGGAACGGCGGATGGGCGGCGAAGAGATTGGGATAGATGCCGCCCGCCTGGCTGTCGAGTTTGGCGGCAGGGTCGATCGGGGTCAGGAATTCCTTCAGCATCACCTTGGTTTTGGCCGGATTGCGGAAGCGCGCCCAGAGCGCGAGCCGCCACCCCATCGCCCAGCCGGTGCTGTGGTCGCCGCGGCGGACGAGCGCAACTTCACACGCTTTGAAGAGTTCGGGTTGGCGTTCGGGAGTGAAGAGTTCGCCGGGATACGCGCCGTAGAGGTGCGACAGATGGCGGTGGTGAATTTCGGCTTCTGGATAGTCGGCGTCGTACTCGAGGAGTTGGCCCCCGGAGCCGATTTTGAGCGGCCGGAGCTTGGCCAGCGCCTCGCGGAAGCGCGGCGCGAGGGGGTCGTCGAGGTCGAGGATGCGCGTCGCCTCGAGGACGTGCTCCAGCGCTTCCGCCGCGAGCTCGAGGTCCATCGCGCTCCCGTCGCCGCAGACGCAGGCCGTCCCGCCGGTGGCGGGATCGATGAAGCCGTTTTCCGGTGAAGTCGCGGGCGAGGTGGTCGCTTCGCCCCGCTCGTTTATGACGAGGAAGTCGAGCAGGAATTCTGCCGCGCCCCGCAGCACCGGATAGAACCGGCGGAGGTCGGCGGGGTCGAGACTGTACTGGTAGTGCTCAAAAAGGTGACGGGAGAGCCACAGTCCCCCCACCGGCCAGAAGCCCCAGCGTGCCTGTCCCGAGGCGGGCGCGGTGTGCCGCCAGAGGTCGCTGTTGTGATGGAGACACCAGCCGGAAGCGTGGTAGAAGTCGCGCGCGGTGCGCGCTCCCGAGAGGGCGCACTCCTCGGCGAAGCGGAACAGCGGCTCGGCGCATTCGGCGAGGTTCGCCCCCTCCGCCGGCCAGTAGTTCATCTCGAGATTGATGTTGGTGGTGTAGTTGCTTCCCCACGGCGCCAGGACATGGGGATTCCAGATCCCCTGCAAGTTGGCGGGCTGGCTGCCGGGGCGGCTCGAGGCGAGGAGGAGATAGCGCCCGAAGTGATAGAGCAGCGCCGCCAGCGCGATCGAAAAGCGCTCGCCGCAGCGCTTCAGCCGCTCGTCGGTGGGGAGTTCGTCCTCCGCCGTTTCCGGGAGGATGAGCTCCGAGCGGCGGTAGAGCTTTTGATAATCGGCGAGGTGGTTGGCGAGGAGCGGCGCGAATCCGGCCGCCGCCGCGCGGTCGAGGTCGCGCTTGCACTGCTCGACATAATCGGTCGCGTCGGGCATCGTCCGCCAGTCGATGAAGCTGGTCCGGATCGCGACAAGCAACAGCGCCTCGCCGCCCGAGAAGGAAAGTTGCGTGCCGTCGTTCGATACGGTTCCCGCCGGGGCCAGCAAACGGATCCGGATCTGGAAGCGGATGCCGCATGGGCGGGTCTGATCGCTTTGGCGGACTTCGTTGCGCCGGGCGTGAACCGGACAGCGGCCGTCGAGCCGGAGTTCGTTGCCTTCGCCCGAGGTTTCGTGCTCGAGCGCCGAGTCGGGCGAAACCGTGAAGCCCGCCCCGCAATAGCGCATCGCCAGCACCTGGTCGGGAAAGGAGGCGAACCATTGACTGAATTCGCCGCCGCTCTCGACGGTGTGCACCGCGCGCCGCAAATCGAGCTCGCGGCGGTAGCCGGCGGAACTTCGGGCGCGAAAGGCAAACTTGAGCTTGCCCGCCGGGAGGTAGCCCGCGCTGTCTTGTTTGAGCATCGAGCTTGAGATGAAACGGTCGGCGGCGGCGGGGTTGCCCTCGCGGAGCAATTGCCGGGCGTGTTCGAGGTCGGCGAAGTAACTTCCGGGATCCGGCGTCCGGGGATAACCGCCCCAGAGGGTGTCCTCGTTGAGTTCGACCGTCTCCTCGCCGGTTCCGCCGAAGATCATCGCGCCGAGCCGGCCGTTGCCGACCGGCAGCGCCTCGTCCCAGCAGCGGGCGCTCTGACGGTAAAAAAGAGTGTGTTGCGACATGAGTTGGAGCTCCCGGCAAAGAGGTGAAGAAATTACGATTCCTTTACAGTACCCTGCCGGGCATTTTTGTCAAGTCGCGGCCGCCGGTGAGCAGGAGCGGCCCGCACTTTCCGGTTTTGAGCGAGGACGCAACGATCCGCGGGGCCGGTTCAGCGCCCGGTTTGCGGGGCGGCCGCTTTCCGGAAAGCGCCGTTCGAATATTCATAAACCGTAATCAGCGCGCCGAAGACACGCGGCTCTCCCCGGTAGCGATTTTCGGCCGCCAAGTAGAGCCGCCGGTCCCCGGCGATCGACTTCGGCACCGGAGCCATGCCGACCGAGGTCCGGAACCCGGGGAACGCTTGCAACACCTTGCCCGCCGCATCGATCAGCACCGTATTGGCGTTTTTGGCATAGAGTCCGAGAAAGAAACCTTCCGGCGCCGCGGTCATGGTCTGGATTCCGTAGGCGATGTCATCACCCGGGTTGACCGTAACGACGCTCAATCGCTTGAAATCGGGGCTGTATTGGTCGAAGGTGGTGTCCGGATGCGGATCCTTGCCGTGTGAATCCCCGGCCACAAAGAAACTGCCGTTGCTGAACGTGATGCCGTCCGGCCTCGGCGTATCCGGCAGCGGAATTTTTTTCTCCAGCGCCAAGGTCGCCGCATCATAGACATAGAGCCAACCGGTCGCCCCGGCCGCCGCCCGGATGTCTTTTTCATCGTACAGACATACCGACGCATAAATTTTGCCGTTCACCAGACAAAGGTCGCCGTGGTGAAGCGGCACGTTTACTTCCAGCTGCTTCTTGCCGTCCCAGCCGGTTTTCAGGAGTTTGTCGGTGAACGACCAGTAGATGCTTTCGTCGCTGCAGGCGATGCCCTGCAAGTGGTATTGATAGCCGGCTTCCGAACAGGGGATTTCCCAGTTTTCCGCGCCCGCCGCCGCCAGGGCCGACAGCGCCGTCAGGATTGCGGTGAGAAAATGTTTCAGTTTCATCATGGTTTCCTTTTTTGAGCGGTCCCGGATGCTCCCGGATACTCCGGCCCGCTACGGCAGCAGCCGGAGACCGACGATCGAGTTCCAGGCGTTGTCGCTGTTGCCGCGGCCGGTGAAACGGAGCCGGAGCACCGGGCGGCGGGCGAATTTGACGTCCTCGAACTCCTCGGTGGAGCCGGAGCTCTCGCCGTCGAACACGGTCTGATAAGTCTTGCCGTCGGCCGAGGTTTCGAGCTTGAAGCCGGACTTGCGGCCGCTCCCGAGGAGCCACTTGAAGCCGACCCCGGAGAGCTCGACCGGGCGGAAGAAGACCGCTTCAAAGACCGCTTCGCGGCCGCTGGCGGCCCAGTAGCCGTGGCGCAAGTCCTCCGGCAGCAGCATCGCACGGAATTCCTCCGGCGGATTGGAGAGCTTCGACTCGAAGCGGAAGATGGCGGCGGCCGGTTCGCTGTTGAGCGGCTGCTCGATCAGCACCGGTTTGCCGGCTTCGTTCCAGTCGAAACGGCAGCCGGTGAAGTCGGCGGCGAAGTCGGTCGGCACCTGCCAGCCGCCGGGCCCGCGACGGGCCGGGCCGCTCAGCGGGAGCTTGCGACCGTTGAGCTCGACTTCGGCGATGCCGTCGCGCAAAACGGCAACCTCGCCGCCGCGCTTGAAGGTCAACCCGCCGGGCGTTTCCGACACTTCCACCTTACGCGCGGCGAGCAGCGGCTGCAGCTCGGCGAGTTTGATCGCGTCGCCGTCGCCGGCCTGCCGGCTGGACGGATCGGGCAGTTCCGGCGCTTCGTCGCGGACGACCGGCGCTTCGGGAGCGGCGGGAGACGCTTCCGGGAGCGCTCGCCAGCTGCCGGAAGCGAGAGCGGTCAGCCGCACTCCGCCGCGGCTCGAGGGCTTCAGCCGCAACACGGTTTTGCCGTCGGCCGAACGGAGCGTCCAGTCGCGGTCGGCGAGGCCGGTCAACAGCACTTTTGCGGCGGCGCTCCCGGCGGGGACGGTGAAGTCAAAGGGGGCGTCGATCCGGGCCAGTCCGGCAGGCATCGCCACCACCCATTCCTTGAGCGAGAAAAGCAGCGCCGGGCCGTTTTCGGCAAAGGCGACCGGGAGTTCTTCGGCGCCGCTGTCGGCAAGCGTGATCGCGGTGGCGAAGAGGTCGTCGGCGCTCGGCTTGAGCGGCGAAAAGAGCGCCCGGTAACCGTGCCCCTCGGGCGCGGCGGGGGCGGGCGAGCGGTAGCTCTTGCCGAAAACCTGCTGGTCGGGCGAGCCGCCGGTGATTTCGAGCTTGCGCTGCTCCGGGGCGGGGCGGAACATCGCCACCTGCATCGTTCCCGCCCGTTTGGTGACCCGGTTGACTGCCCGCATGCCGTCGGCGGTGGGAACCGGTTTGACCAACGTGTTGAGCTGGAAATACTTCTTGAGCTCCGGCCTGGCGGTGACGATGCGGTCGGCAATGAGCAGCGCCGCCGGGTGGGCGGGGTCGCCGAGGTTGAGGAACACAAAGCGCCGGACGTAATCGGTCACTTTGTCCGAATAAGCTTGGGCGAGATCGACGCTGAAGACGCCGTAGAGCGGCCGCCGCGGCGAGGGGCCGAATTCCGAGGCGAGCACCTTGCCCGCCTGGTTTTCCCGGTTTTCCTGCATGTCCTTGAGGTTGGCGGGGCTCCGCAGAACGAAGCGCTGGCCGCCGTCGTTGCCGCCGTTGGCGAAGGTTTCGGCGGGGTCGTAGACCAGCATCACGTTCTTCGACGCCGAGCGTTTGGCGAAGTTGTAGTCATAGGGCGTGCCGAAAAAGTGATACTGGCCGAGGTCCGCCGCCTGGATGCCGCGGTAGAAGAGCTGGAACGCGCCGCCCACCGTATGCATGTGCCCGCCGAAGTGGACGCCGCCGCCGCGCATTTCGGCCACCACGTCGTCGGTGACCGGCGCGACCGTCCAGCCGGTCCGCATCACCAGCGAGCCGAGGATGTCGCCGGTGTCGCGAGCGAGCGGAAGCACCTTGAGGTCGCTCTGCGCCGGCAGCGCCGGATCGTCGAGCAGCAAATAGAGCAGCGGGTCGATCTGCCAGTTGCTCTGGCGGTTGAACTCGCCCTTCATCACCGGGTCGGCGGCGTAGGTGTACATCAACAGCGCGGTCAGCGGATAATTCCAGACCCCGGCCGGAATGCCGTCGCCGTCGCGCAGCATCTGCCCGTCGGGCAGGCGGGCGTAGAGCCAGTAGCCGCCGAGCTTTTTGAGGTTTTCGGGATAGACTTCACGCCCGGTCATCCGGCGCAGCAGCCAGGCGGCGTGCATCTCCCAGCCGAAGCGGTAGGAGCCGTAGCTGATCCCCTGGTTGTGGCGGGGCGACTGGTATTCGACGCGGCGCATCGGAATGACTTCCTCGAGCAGCCGGTA
>CAZRFG010000024.1:6187-12198 GCA_964599205.1 uncultured Victivallaceae bacterium | reverse complement strand
GGGGCGACTGGTATTCGACGCGGCGCATCGGAATGACTTCCTCGAGCAGCCGGTAAGCGCAGTACTGATAGGGCCGGTTGTCGCGGCCGTAGAGGGCGATCGCCATCGCCAGCAAATCGCGGTTGACCTGCGCTTCATTGCCGTGTCCGTTGACCGTGCTCTGCTTAAAGGGCGGCCAGCCGATCTCCATATCGTCGGCCAGCCGCAGCAGATGGCGGTGAAAGAGTTCGCGGTCCGCTTCGCTCAGCAGGGGATGGCACCAGTCGTAGACCAGCGAGGCGGCGTAGATCGCCGAACCGATTTCGCGGGTGATGTCGAGGATGTTGCCGAAGCTGACGGCGGGGAGGTAGGCTTTTTGCAGCGCCACCGCTTCGCGCCCGATTTTTTCATCGCCGGTGACCAGATAGTAAAAGGCCTTGCGGACCGCGGCGTCCTGGAGTCTCTGGTTGTGCGCCGCTTCCTTGCCGGGTTCGGCGATATAGGCGAAGGGGGCGAGGGCCTGTTCCTTGAGCCAGTCCCAGGCGGCGCGGTGGGCGGGATCTTCCAGACGGGCGCGGACGGTCGGGAGTTCGGCCGGGGTGACCCACAGCCGGGGATGGGCTTCGGGAGGAACCACCGCGGGCTGGTAAGCGGCCGCTTCCGGCGGCACTGCCGGCGGTGTGTAGGGGGTGATTTCGAGGTAGCCGAGCCGGAGGCCGGCGGGAAGTTTGACGGTGAGCTCCTGCTCGCCGCCGGAGAAATCGAATTTGCCGAGCACGCTGCGGAACGCCGGCTGATTGATCCACGGCGAATAGGCGACGCGCCGGGTCGGGATCGAGCCGTCGAGCGACAAAGTCAGCATCAGCGACTGGAATTTGCTCGAAGCCTTGCGCATCAACTCCCGCCCGGTGTCGTCGAGCGAGGTGCAGCTGACCAGATTGTACCGCCCCGGTTTGGGGGCGCGAATGGCAAACGTGACGTCGTTTTCGTTCGCTTTGCCGTCGTTGCCGGGCTTGAGGGCGATCACTCCGCCGGGAAAGTTGGGGTCGTCGGCGAGCAGCGCGGTCGCCGGGTTGACTTTGCCCGCTCCGGCGTGAAGCCGGACCATCGTCGCGGTGCGGACTTCGGGCGGATCGGCAAAGGGCCGGTCGGAGGCTTCAAGCAGGTAGTTGCGGACCAGGATCGCCCCCTGCGGCTGCCGCTGCGAATAGACAAAGACCAGCAGTTTTTCCGTTTTCTCGGGAGCCCGGCCGCTGACTTCGACGCTCCGGTAAGCGCCGCCGCGGGGCGCGAGCCGGGTTTGGAAATTCTTGCCGGCGGGGAGGAAGGTGAGCTGAAGATAGAAGACCGGGGGATCTTTTTCGACCGTGCCCTCGGGGAGCTTGATTTCGACGGTGGCGCGGTAGTATTTGCCGGGTTCGGCGGGGTAGCTTTTGGTGATCCCGATTTCGCCCTTGTCGCTGTTGTCGGTGAGCGAAAGGACTTTGCCGCCGCCGTCGTCGACCGCGCTGCGGAAGCCGCCGAGCTTATCCGGCGCGGGGTAGTGCGAAAAGGTCGCGGGAAGCGGCATTTCGCCGCCTTCGGGAGTCAGGGGATTGCGGTCGATCACCGCCGCGGCGGTGTTGAGCGCGCAGCACAGCGCGAGGAGCAAAAGTCGTTGCATGGCGGATTCCATAGGGTTCAGAGTGGGAGGTAAAATTCGGATATCGTACTATCGGAGGCCTGAAAGGTGGGCAGGTACCCTTTGCGGTAATTGACGTGGCCGTCGACGTAGAGGAGGTTGCGCCCGTCGTTGTGGACGTTGGGGAGCAGGGTGTCGGCGTTGATGTAGTGGTCGTTGACCGCGTTGTTGAGGTAGTCCTTGGCCAGCGACCAGTAGCCGTCGGTGACCAGGAAGAGCCGCGCCGCGTTGCGGGTTCTGCCGAAGCGGCCGGTTTCGCTCTGGCCGTGGTAGCCGGCCACGATTTTGCTGCCGTTGCGGCTGAAATTCATGCCGTAGCTGCCGAAGACACGGCCGACCGAGGGCCATTTGTACTTGGTGTAGGCTTCGCGGGTCATCGACGGGCACTGGTAACTTTTGGGATAAGCGAGCGGGTCGGTGGTGGTGCCGAGCGTCAGCAGCTGGTCCTGGCCGACGTAGGGGCCGAGGACGTTGTACCAGGAGTAGACTTTGTCCCAGCCGCTCCCGCTTTTCTGGCAGGCGAATGTGATGCAGTCGGCGTTGTCGTTGCCGTACTGCTGGCTGGCGAGGCCGATCTGTTTGAGCTGGTTGATGCATCCTGACGAGCGCGCCGTTTCGCGCGCCTTGTTGAGCGCCGGCAGCAGCATCGCGGCGAGGATTGCGATGATCGCGATGACCACCAGGAGTTCAATCAGCGTGAACGGTTTTTTCATTCGGCATATCCTTTCGATAAAAGATTGAGGTGTTTCAGAACAAATAACGGCAGTCGGTGGTCACCAGGCTCGGCTGGAGTACGGTGCGCAGGATCTGGCGGCGGCCGCCGCGGGCGCGCTCGGCGAGGTTTTCGGCGGCGAGAAAGCCGAGCCGGTCGAGCGGCACCCGGATGAAAGAGATCGGAATTTCCAGCCGTCCGACCAGGTTTTCCATATTGTCGAAGCAGACGATGCCGAGATCTTCCGGCACCCGCCGTCCGATCCGGGAGAGGGCGGCGATGGTCAGCGGCAGGTGATTGCCGCCGGCGACGAAGATCATGTCGGCGCGCGAATCGCGGAGCCGGCGGCAGAAGGTCTCGAAGTCGCGTCCCGGCAGCGTGAAGTCGATGTCGAGTTCCTCCGGCACGCTGCCGCGCATTTCAAGGTACGCGTCGCGCCAGCCCCGGCTCCGGGTGTAGGGTGCGTAGAATTCATACTGATCGCTGCTGCCGACCAATATGACGTCGTTGGCGCCGTTCTGCAGCAGCCGGCGGACCACCCGGCGGGCGGCGTCGCGGTAATCGACGGCGGCGTAGCCGATCCGGGGTTCGGCGATCAGCCGGTTGATCAGGATCGCCGGCGAGCTCTGGTTTTCGGTCAGGAGCCGCCACTCTTCGGCGCGGCCGGGTTCGGCGGTGTAGAATATGCGGCCGTCGAAGTGGCGTTCGGCGTGGAGGAGTTCATTTTTCGGCAGCAGCGTCAGCTGGCAGTTGAAGCGTTCGGCGGCGGCCTGGATGCCGCCGAGGATCGGGCCGCTGTAGACGTCGTGAATCATGACGTCGCCGGTGCTCACGGGGAGTTCGACGCCGAGCTGGACGGCGGCGGTTTTGGGCGGCGCGGGGCGGTTGCGGTCGGCGACGAAGCTCCCCACGCCGGCCTTGCGGACGATCAGCGACTGGGCTTCGAGCAATTCAAGCGCCTTGCGCACGGTGGTGCGGCTGGCGTTGTAGTGACTGCATAGTTCGCTCTCCGACGGCAGCGGCGCGCCGGGCGGCAGCTGGTTGTTGCCGATCTGGTATTCGAGCTCATTGCAAATCAGGCGGTATCCGGGTATTTTCATAAGTTCCTCGCGATTTGTAAAAAAGATACATGTATTAAAGCACATGTATTATAGTAAAAAAATGCGTCGATGTCAAGAGGAATTCATGAGAAATAAAGAAAAAATAATCGTCTCCGGCCGAAAAATCGTCCAATCCGGAGCTGCCGGTTTGGAAATTTACGGGCCGCCGGGATGGGGTCCGGTCGACCTGAAAAGCGTTTTTTTGAGGCGGGCAAGGCGTTTTTCGAATTCGTTGCGGGTTCAGAAATGGACCCGCTCAAAATTTGCCGTGGCTTTGCCGTGCCGCCTGGTGAAGGTCGCGGTAACGGGGAAGGGTGCGGTCGAGGATCCGGCACCATCGCCATTTTTCGCGGTCGCGTTTGGCCGGGCTTTTGTGGAGCAAACCGGGGAGATTGCGCAACTGCTGCCGGAGGATGCGGAAGGGGGCGGCTCGGGTCGCGTCGGGCGGGTCGGCGAGAAAAGGATCGACCTGGCGGGCAAAGGAAGAGGAGGCGAGGCGGCGGATCGCCGTACGTGACGCCGCCGGAACGTCCGAGGCAAAGAGGCGGCCGGCAGCGGTGAAAAATTCCGGGAATACAGCGTACGGCAGCCCGAGATCGAGGCCGAGGCCGAATTCCCGGTTGAGCTTGAGCAGCAACTCCGGGTCGAGCGGGAATTTTTGCCGCAGCAGCGCCATATCCAGCAGCGAGCGTTCGGCCAGCTCCCAGCTGTCAAAGTACATGTTGTAGGCGAGCAAAAGGGAATGGACTTCCGGAGCCAGCATATACTCCGTCCCCGCCCCGGTCGGCGCGCTGTATTGCCACAAGGTCTCCGGCGGCAGCGAGATATCCTTGAAAATATGCCAGTGGAGTTCCAGCTCCGGGGCGTTTTCCCGATACAGTGACGGCAGATGATGCCGGTAGCAGAGCGGCCGGTTGCGCCGCATGTCGCGTTCGCGCGGAATCCACCCCGCCTCCCGCAGCCGTGGGAAGACCCGCTCCGCATCCTCGCGCCGGATCAGGAGATCGAGGTCGCGCCGGAAACGGACTGCCGGAGTGGGATAGACCTTTTCTCCGAAGAACGCGCCCTTGAGGCAAATGAACGGGACATTCCACGCGGTGAACTCGCGGCGCAGCTCGTCCAGCGTCTGCGAACAGCGCAAATTCCACGCCACCTGAGCGTAATAATCCGCCTGGAAGCCGCGCCGATATGATTCCGGCAGCGCGTCGGCCAGCGTGTAGTACAAGAGCGCCGACATTCCCGCCTCGCGGCCGCGCACACAGACCGCCTCCTGCGGGGTTGGACTCAAAGCGGAAAATAGATCGCGTGCCGTGCCGGGACGGTTGGCCGGGAGCACTCCGTCATCGCCGATCGCCCCCAAAAGCGGCCAGAGTTCCGGGGCTTGGCTCCGACGCGGAATTTTGATGAAAAACGCGCCTGGCAGCCACAAGGTCTGCCACTCGCCCTTGAAATACGTTCCGACCGCGCGGTTGCGCCAGTAGTAGACGGTGGTCTCGCCGAAAGCCGTCGCCTCCAGCGCTTCGGAGCGAACCTTGACCGGCAGCAACCGGCAGATCGCGTGGGCGAATTTCAGCAATGCCGCCCGGCGGCGCCGCCGCTGCTGCTGCCGTCGGAATTGACGCAACCCGGCTTCGCCGCCGTCGACGGGCAGGACTTGGCCGTCGCGCTCAATGCGCACCACCCGGGCAAGCGGCGACGCGGCCAAGTCGACCGCGTCGGGCCGGGCGTTGTTGTCGCCCCAACTTTGCAGCGGGTTCGTCGCGACCACCCGGTGGACGACCGGCGTGCCCGCCGCGTCGGCGAAAGCGATCAGGTCGCCGGGGACGAATTCCGCCGCCGCCGCGGGCTCAAGATAAACCGTATCGCCGTTGCGGAGCAAGGGGTTCATGCTGAACCCGGCGGTCAGATAAGGCCGATTCAATTCAAAATCAGGTTTGATCATGCCACCCCCCCGTCCGTCGCGTCAATCGGCCAGATAGCCGCGCCGTTTGAGTTCCGCCGCAAATTCGCGCAGCTCGGTTTCCGCCGCCGGCGGCAATTCGCCGCCGCAAGCCTCGCGCAACGCCGCCAGCGCCTCGTCCTCGCTCTTGCCGCCGGCAAAGGCTTTCCACAAAAACGCTGCGGTTTCATTGAGCATAAAGGATTCGCCGTTGTCCGCCCGGAACAGCACCGCGCTGCGGTCAAACTCTTCTTGGAACACCACCAGTGGATTCAATTTCATGGCAATCGGTCTTTCTTCAAATTGCAAAATGTTCTTTTCCTGCCGCTGCGAGCGTCCGATGCAGATCGCCGTCGAGCGTCGCCGCCAGCTGCCGCGGCGGAAACACCCGGTCGAGCCGCTGCGCCAGCTGCCAGCAAAACTTCCCCATCGCCACTTTTTCGTCATCCGGCAGGATCGCCTGCGGCCAGACCAGGTGCTCCAGCATCGCCGCCACCAGTTGCCCGTGCCAGACGTTGAGCGGAAGGCGGCGGACCTCCTCCGTCTCTTCCCCGCGCCCGAGGCAGAGCAGCTGCCGCAACGGATAATTGCGTTCAAACC
>CAZRFG010000024.1:0-6087 GCA_964599205.1 uncultured Victivallaceae bacterium | reverse complement strand
TCTTCCCCGCGCCCGAGGCAGAGCAGCTGCCGCAACGGATAATTGCGTTCAAACCCGAAGCATTCATGTCCGATGCCGTCCTGAAACACCCGGCTCCAGGTTGGCAGACCGTGAACCGAGAACTCCGGGTCGCCAGCCGCCGTCTCGCGCCAGCACAGCAGCATCTGGTCGTCGAACTGCGCGCGGCCGCCGCCGGCGATACAGCGCCGCGCGGTGGTGCTCTTGCCCACTCCGCTCGACGCGATCACCACTGTCGCCATGCCGTCGGCGCTCTCCAGCAGCGCGCCGTGAAAGAGAATGCACGGTTCGCCGTTCAGCATCGCTTGCATCGCCAGCATCATCAGGGGGTAGCGCACCCGGGCGAGTTCATCGTCTTCGCCCGCATCGGTCATCATCAGATGGACGCTGCGGCGATTGCGCCTGATCTCATATCCGGCGCAAGTCTTGACCCCACCGGATTCACCCCTCGCCCGGTGCGCGTCGCCGGGCGAAAAAATCACCGTCTGCGCCTCGCGGAAGTCGTCGCGGCAAGGCTTCGGCGTCACGCCGAGCAATTGCGCCAGCCGGGTCAGCACCCGGTTGGCCGCCTCTCCGGCGGCGCCCAGCACCAGCCGGGCCCCGTTGCCGGCGACCAATTCCAGTACTTGCTCCATGCCGTCTCCATAAAAAAACCGATCGCTTCCATCTTTTCATTTGGAAGCAATCGGCGGATTCATTTTCCTCCGACCGGAAGGGTCATTTCATCCCACTGCCTGCGGGAATGGTATTGAGCACCGGTTTGGAGACGAGAATCATTGCAGGTTTTTGATACTTCATGTTGATTCTCCAAATTCAATCAATAATGTCCATCGCGGCGGACTTAATAAATCCCGCTGCCCGCGGCCTTGGTATTGATCACCGGCTTGGAGACGAGGATCATTTTGGGGGCTTCGTACTTCATTTTGATTCTCCGGATTGTATGAATTTATGTCCGTGGTGCGGGAATTAAATCATTCCGCTGCCCTTGGATGCGGTGTTGATCACCGGTTTGGAGACGAGGATCATTTTGGGGGTTTCGTACTTCATCGTCGGTCCTTTCTGTAATCGGCATCGCCCGGCAGCCGCAGCTTATTCCGCAACTGTCCCCATCGATGCTGGTTCTGGATGGAAAATAGCACGGCATTTCGCAAATGCAACTGTCATATCCGCAAAAAATCAGCATATATCGATCCGAGGCCGGAATATTTGCCGCCATGCTTGCGCCGGAACGGCGGAGATTTTGCCGGATGCGGCCGTGGAAACGCTAATTTTTACGCGTCTCGGGCGGGTTCTCCGGCGCCGGGCAGATTTCCCAGAGGCAAAGCCAGATGCTTTTGAGCAGGCGGAAAAGTTCTTCGCTTTCAATCACCATGCCGTAGGTCTCCTTGAGCGTCGAATGGATGGCGACGGTGTTGTCATAGAGATAGAGCCCGGCAATGTCGTCGGTGATCGGGCGGGGGAGATAGCGGACCCGGCGCAGATTGTGTTCGCCGGGGCGCATATAGTCGATGTCCATTTCGCCGCCGGGATTGCGGAGGGCGTTCGACCAGATTCCCCGTTCGATCCGGCGGCGGAAGAATTCCCGCAGATAGGTTTCGCCGCTGGTTTCGAACATTTCCTGAACCGAACCGAAGTAGAAATATTCCTTGGACTTGACGTTGAGCAGCTCCTCGTTGACCCGGCGGATGCCGTCGACGCCGTCGAAAAAGCGGATGCGCGGCCGGTTTCCCCGGGCATTGAAGAGCGAATTCAAATCCGGCAGGATCGTGCCGAGCGCGGATTGGCGGCGCTCTTCGATCTGCTGCAATACCGCCGGGGCTTCGGCGGCGAAGCGTTTCTTTCCTTCGCAGAGGCTCTCGCTGACCAATCCTTTTTCCTTGAGCACATCCAGTACATCGTACACGGTGGGATGTTTACAGGCGGTGAATTTGGCCAGCTCGACCGCCGAAGCGCTGCCGAGCTGCAGCAGCGCGAGGTAGATTTTGGCCTGCCGCCCGTTGAGCCCCAGGATCTCCAGCTCGTGGATGAAATTCATCTTTCCTCCCGGTGATGTCGTAAAATTCCGACATCTTCTATTTTGATATTTTGTATTGAAAAATAAGTAGTTACCATAATATTATGCGAAACATGTAATTTTCAACCGACAGAGGAAAGAAGATGAATTACTACGATGTTTTTCCGTTGATCGTACCGGCAAGAGAGGTGTCCCGGATCCGCATTCGTCCGCGCTATGAGCATGCGGAATTCCACTCCGATGGCGAAACGGCGCTCTTCTGCACCTCCGTCAGCGGCTGCCGGAGCGGCGACGGCGGCCCTCAATACCGCTGGGAAGCGGGGGTGCGCCGCCAGCTCGATTTCCATTTCGAGGGGGCGACGCTGGTTTTCGATTGCCTTTTCGCCGGGGAAGGGGAACATCTTGTCGAAGTTGAGACCACTCACGGATCGAAGCCGCCTATTTCCGGTTTTACGCCCTCGAGCGCGACTGGTACGGATTGCGGCCGTTCAAGGGGGATTTCCATATTCACAGCACCCGCTCGGACGGGCGCGAGGAGCCGGCCTATGTCGCGGCGCGTTACCGGCAGAAAGGCTTCGATTTCGCCGCGGTCACCGATCATGAGCGGTATGCGCCGTCGCTTGAGGCGATACGGTACTGGGAGCCGGCCCGGATCTCCTTCAAACTTTATCCCGGCGAGGAAGTGCACTCGCCGGATAATCCGGTCCATATCATCAACTTCGGGGCGTCGTTCAGCGTCAACCAAAAATCCCGCGAGGACAAGGCGCAGTACCGGCGCGAAGTCGAGCAAATCCTGAGCCGCATGTCCGGCCGACGCGACGATATGGATATGTTTCCGGTGGCCGCGAGCGAATGGGTGTTCGACCGCATTCGCGACGGCGGCGGGCTGTCCGTTTTCTGCCACCCCTATTGGTACACCAAACACAATGTGATCTGCGATGCTTTGACCGACGAGATTTTCGCCCGGCGAAAGTTCGACGCGTTTGAGTTGATCGGCGGTTTTTACCTTCATCAGTCGCGTTCGAACAATCTCCAGGTTGCGCGTTATATCGAGGAACGCGCCAAGGGCAACCGCTTCCCGGTGGTCGGCTTGAGCGATTCGCACGGCACCGATCGCTTTGAGGCGGACCTTGAACAATCGACCCGGGTGGACGGGCGCGACCGGGACCTCCTCGGCTGGTATTACACGGTGGTGCTGGCGCGGAATGACTCGCTCGAAGCGCTGATCGAGGGCGTGAAATCGTTCCGTTCGGCGGCGGTCTGCGCGCCGGAGCGGGAGCGGTGCGAGGTGTTCGGCGACGACTACCGGCTTGTCCGCTATGTCGATTTCCTGCTGCGCGAATATTTCCCCGTTCACGAGCGCTACTGCCGGATGGAAGGCGACCTGATGCTGGAAATTCTCGGCGGCGAGCGCGACATGGCGGAATTGGCGGCGGGCGCGACCGACCGTCCCGGCGTTTTCCGGGAACGCTGTTTCGGGGCGGGGTTATGACCTTTACCGCTTTTGTGCTGCTTTTCTGCTCGGTTTTTCTCCATGCCGGCTGGAATCTGATTGCGAAATCGAATCGTCCGTCGATGGCGTTTTATACCTTGATGAGCGCGACCGGGGCGACCGTGTCGCTGCCCTTTTTCCTGCTCTCGGAATGGCGTTTGGCAGCGCTTCCACCATCGTTTTTCGGACTTTGCGCGGCGAGCATCGGGTTTGAGGCGATCTATGTCTACGGGCTTGCCCGGGCGTACCGGAGCAACGATATTTCGCTGGTTTATCCGGTGATGCGGGCGTTGCCGGTGCTGTTGACGGCGGCGCTGACTTTGCTGTTCGGGATCGGCCGGCCTTTCGGACCGGTGGTGTTCGGCGGGATGGCGATGATCGCATGCGGGTGTCTGGTGATGCCGTTTCCCTCCTTGCGCCGGATCGATTTGTCCGTCTGGCGTAACCGGGTGACGATTTTCATTCTGCTCGGCGCGGCCGGGACCACGGGGTACACGCTCTGCGACAGCCGGGCCATGGGGCTGATTCGCGAGAGTTGCGCCTCCGGCACGGCCGGGTTGACCGCGACCCTGGGCTTTTTGTTCATCATCGAATGCGGCTTGTGTCTCTCCTCATTCCTGGTGGTATTGTCGGATCGCCGGGAGCGGGCACTCTTCTCCCGCATGGTCGGCCGGACGATCTATCCGGTCCTGGCGGGGTGCTGCAGTTCGTGCGCCTACGTCCTCGTGCTGCTGGCGATGGGGTATGTGAGCAATGTGAGTTACATTCAGGCGTTCCGGCAGTTGAGTCTGCCGGTCGGTTTCTTCTTCGGCGTGTTTGTGCTGCGGGAAAAAGGCTCGTTCGCCAAAATTTTCGGCTTGGGGCTGATCCTCGCCGGATTGCTGGTGGTTTCGCTCTGGAGCAAATAACCGGGGCGGAATTGCGAAGCTGATTTTGCCGGAATTTTTCGGAAACGAATTTGCATATCCTCTGCCGCGATGCTATTGGTGATGAGCAAAGCGACAAACCGAATTCGCCGCTTTGCCGCCAAAAAGACCGGAGATGATTCGCGAAATGCGCACGCATGGCCGGTTTCAACCCCGGGGGATTGCATTGTGATCGATTATATTATCATTGCCGTTTATATGCTCGGAGTGGTCGCCCTCGGGATTCTCGCTTCCAATTCCAACCGTTCGTTCCGCGAATTCGCGGTAGCCGACGCCGGGTTCGGGCCGGTGCTGCTGCTGGCGACGCTGAGCGCCTCCTTTATCGGCGGCGGCTTCTCGCTCGGCAACGCCGCCAAGGTCTACTCCAACGGCATCTACTACAGCTTCATGCTGCTCGGCTTCAGTCTCCAAATTCTTCTGATCTCGCTCTTCCTCGCGCCCCGGGCGCACCGCTTCACCGGAGCGATGTCGGTCGGCGATATTCTCGAACTCAAATACGGCCGCTCAAGCCGGATTGCCGGTGGGGTGCTGAGCTTTTTCTCCTGCGCCGGGATCCTAGGAGCCCAGATCGGCGGGATGGGGGCGATTCTCGAAGTCCTGACCGGGATTCCCTACATCTGGGGGGCCTTGCTGGGGTGCGTGGTGATCCTCTTTTACTCCACCGTAGGCGGCATCCGGGCGGTGGTGTGGACCGACGCCGTCCAGTTCGCGCTGCTGGCAGTGGCGATCCCGCTGGTGCTTGTGCTGGGGATCGTCAAGGCCGGCGGCTGGAGCGCGATAGTCGCCAAACTGCCGCCGGAGAAGCTCGCGATTTTCCCGGAGGCGGTGCCGGCGACCGCGCTGATTTCGCTCTTTTTCGTCTTTCTCCTCGGCGAAGCATTGGTGCCGCCCTATGTCCAGCGGCTGCTGATCAGCCGGAACCGGCGGCATCTCTTCTGGGGGACTTTCGGAAGCGGTCTATTGTCGGGGCCGTTTTTCCTGATCGCCGGGGGGATCGGGCTGGTGGCGATCGTGCTGTTGCCGTCGATCGACCCCAATACCGCGTTTCCGGCGATGGTGAAGTTGCTGGCTCCGCCGGGAGTGCGCGGCTTGGTCATCGCCGGGGTGATGGCGATCGTGATGAGTTCGGCGGACTCCTTTTTGCTCTGCGCCTCGGTGGCGGTGGTTCAGGACATCTACCGGCCGCTGAGTAAAAACCCGGACGACGAGGGCGTCAAGCTCAAACTCGCGCGCACCGCCAACGTTCTGACCGGGGCCGCGGCATTGGTTTTTGTGTTGTACATCCCCAATGTCCTCGACGTGCTGATTTTCGCCTACAACTTCTGGGCGCCATTGGTGCTGGTGCCGCTGACGGCGGCGCTGCTGGACCTCAAAGTACGCAAATCCTCTTTCGCCGCCGGCCTGCTGGCAGGCCTCGCCGGTTCGCTCCTCTGGAACCGTTTCTTCCGCACCGCCATCCCGCTCGACGGCATCGTCGTGGGCGTCCTCTGCAACCTCCTGGCCTTCACCGCCGCCAATTTGATCCCGCGCTCGAAGCCCCGAAAAGATTAAATGATAAAACATGGCCAACTATCTGCCATCGAGGTGATTTCAAAAGCTTTTGATTCGGAGGGATGAAAAAAGAGCTTGCGGATTGG
>CAZRFG010000023.1:0-19220 GCA_964599205.1 uncultured Victivallaceae bacterium | reverse complement strand
CGGTCGATATGGTCGCCGCCGCGGCCGCGGAGAATTCGCGGCGGAAACGCCGGCAAATTGCCGGTCTGGCCTGGACGCTGGCCGGAGCCCTATTCCTGGCGGCAGGGGGATATTATGGCGACCCGCCGGTCATTGGCTTGGCCGGGATCGGCTATTTCGTCGCCTGGGGGGCTTTGTCCTGGCTCTCCGGACGGCGGCGGCTCCGGATCCCCTGCCCCGCCTGCGGCAAAAAATCAGAATCCGACGAGGCGATCGCTTTCCGGCGCTGCCAATTCTGCGGCGGCGAACTCTTTGCCGCGCCGAATGCAAGTCCGTTTTTCCCCGGAGAGATCGCGTTCCACGCGCCGCCTCGCCGCAAATTGACGGTTGCGATTTTGGTTTTCGGGTTGTCCGGGGGGATTTTTTACGGCATTGCGGCTTGGCTTTTTCCGCTCGACAATTCCAGTTTTCTCGATGATTCCATCATTCGTCAGGTGATTTTCACCGCCGGAGCGCTGCCTTGCGCCGCCGCGGTGCTGTTCTTGCAGCAATGGCAACTTGAGCGCACCATGCCGGCTTGTCCGGTCTGTGAGGTCGGCTTTTCTCCCTTTTGGGCCAATTTGTCCGGGAACTGCAACCGCTGTGGAGCGGCGCTGCTGAAAACCTTTGAGGTCGAGTCCGGCACCCCCCTCCCCTCGGCGGAAACCGTGGACCAATATTGCCAAAAGAGCGAAATCGGAGCTGCTTTCATGTCGCTTATCATTGTGATTACGTGGACACTGATGGATTTTTTCGACTGCGACCCAGCTGTAATGACAGGGATATTTGCGGGGATGTGGGGAGCCGGGATCGCGATTTCACGCATTCTCGAACACCGCTTGCGGCGCAAGCTCAATCTCGGCAACTGTCCCTCCTGCGGAGGAAAGGTGCTGTGGTTTGTTCGCCCGCGCCGCTGCCCGGAATGCGGGCGGCGGGTGATTCGACAACCGGAAGCGGTCAGATCAGTTCGGCAAAAGCGAATTTAATCTCGCCCATCAAGTGAATTTTGTGGGTAACTTCGTCAATCAGCCAGATCTCGCCGTTGATGACGATTTGCTGCGCCCGGGTTGCCCGCAGGCACGTGGCGATGATCTGCCCCTGACCGAGAATGCAATACCGGCTTTTCTCCGGCTCATGCCAGAATTTCAAGCCATGCGAGGGAGCCAGCGATTCGAGGTGTTGAATTGGAGACATTTTTGTGTTGAGTTAATACTTGTGAATTTTTCAATAGGCTCGACAATAAAAGTTTGGCTATACTTTATCGCATGGTCGCTGAAAATGCAAATTCCATTTTCGATGGTCTGCGCCGCTCCTCGCGAACGGCTTTGCGGGGGTGATCATTTTCTCGCGGATTTTTCGGGAAAATTCTTGCATTCACGATGAATCACTTTATATTACCAGCGTAACTTTTTTATTGGTCGGAGCGAAAAGTCTGAAACGCGTCAAGCGCGTTCAACCTCATTCAAAATTATGGCTGATACCATCTATTCCGTCGGAACGCTGCGTTACGACCGGGCCGGTTTGATCCGGGTTTTCACCGTCACGCTGATCGGGTGGTTCATGCATTCGCTGACCACCACCGCCTACGCCCTCTCGATCCCGCTCCTGATGGAAGCTCAGGGCGCGAGCAACGCCGAGATCCTGCTGATCAGCGTGAGTCTCGCCGCGGTGATCAATTCGATTCTCAACCCGGTCATCAGCTACTCCTCCGACTGCACCCGTTCGCGTTTCGGCCGCCGCCGGCCTTATGTGTTGTGGGCGTCGCCGTTCATGGGAATTTTCTTCGCAATGCTGCCTTATGCCGGAGATTTCCGCAAATATCTCGAAGGCAAGGCCGAAGTGATGGCGTTCTGCCATGCGCTCCATCTTTCGCCGCTGACGCTGGCGTTCGGGATCATCACGTTTCTCTACTACATCTCCTTCAGCTTCGTCGCCACCGCGCCGTACTATCTGATACCGGACGTCATTCCCAAAGCGGTGATCAGCCGTTATTATGGTTTGCTCCGGCTCGCTTTTTCCGCCGGCGGGATGGTTTTCAATTACTTTTTGCTCCGCTATCTGCGCGGCTACAGCCATATCCTGCTGCCGTCGATCGCGGTGGTCTTTGTGGCGGTGACCATGATCACCACCTATATGGTCAAGGAAGGCGATTACCCTCCCCTCCCCCCGCCGCGCACCGATTCGCAGAATTTCATCGCCCGGATCTGGGACAGCGTGACCGATTACTGGCGCTGCTGCTTCGGCAACCGTTACGTCTGGCTGATCCAGATCACCTTTTCGCTCGCCGGGATCTCCTTCTGCCTCAATACGCTGATGATTTTCTTCTGCCTCGATGAAATCGGGATGACCCTGATCGAATACGGTTCGGCCAACGCGATGCTCGGACTGGTGGTGCTGCTGATCCTGCCGATGAGCTGGATGCTCGACAAGGCGAACCACTTCCGGGTCTTCTTCTACAGCTGGTTTGCCATCGCGTTGCTCTGTCTTTTCGGCTTCTTTTTCGTCCAGGGGTACTGGACGTACCTGATTTTGATGATGCTGATCACCCTCGCCGGGCTGCCGACTTCGATTGACGGGATCAAGGTCAGCATCGACCTCTATCCGCCCGGCACCTACGGTCAGTTCTCATCCTCGCGGGCGATGTTCAACTCGATCTGCATCATCATTTTCAGCTACTTCGGGGGGAAGCTGATCGACGTCCTGCAGCAGGGGTGCCCCAAGCACGGCGCCGGTGAGGGTTTCTGGAGTGTTTTCGGCCACTACCGGGCGTTGTTTCTCTGGCGCGGCCTCTTCATGGTCGCCGCTTCGCTCTGTTTCTGGAAATTATATCAGATCTGGCTGGTCAAGCGCCGCACCGGCACGGTAGGGGAACGGCGCACAAGAACCTCTTGACAGGAGTACGGCAAAATGGCTAAGCGATCCAGCAAAATTTATACCGAAATGCTCGATTACCTCGAAGCGATGATCGTCCGGGGATCCTTCCCGCCCGGCACCAAACTGCCGTCGCAGCGGCGGCTGGCAAGCCAATTTCTGATTCCCCAGAGCACGGTCGGGCGCAAGCTCAAGGAACTCGAAGACCGCGGGCTGATCGAGCTCCGCCGCGGCTCCGGAGCCTATGTCCGAGACCGCCGCCAGCGGCGCAGCCGCAAGGGCAAGAAAATCGGGGTGATCATCGAAGCGATCAACATCCAGACCAGCTACTGCGGCCACGTCCTGATCGGACTCCAGGAACGCGCCGAAGAGCTCGGCTGCCACCTCAAACTTCACTTCACCGAGTACCGCAATTCGAGTTCGGAAACCTTCCGCAAACTGGCCGCCGACGCCGACGGGGTGATCCTGCTCGGCTGTTACGACACCGTGCTGGAGTCGCTGCCCCACATCCGGCCCTGCGTCGGGGTCAATATGCACCGCACCTACGACTTCGCCTCGACCATCGATCTCGATCCGGTGCGGGCGGCGGAACTGGCGACCGAATATTTCCAGAAACTGCAATGCCGCCAGGTTCACCTGATCGGCTACGATATTTACGGCGCCGAGCCCAAATCGGCTTTTGACTTCCGCGGCCGCCTTTTCGCCGAATACTGGCGGGGACACGGCGAACTCATTTCCCACCAGACGCCGATGCCGCGCGACCTCGATCTCGACGGGCTGGATGACTTTGATTTCTTCACCGATCCGGCGGCGGGATATTTGTTTGTCGGCGGCACCCGGGCGCAGGGCGCGGCCCAGATCTATCTGGAGCGGACCGGAAAGTCGCTTTACGAAGATTTCAACGTGCTCTCGATCGACGGCAAATCCTTGCTGCGGCCGGACTACTTCCCGGTCGACACCATCGCCGCCAATTACCCCTCGATGGGGCGGATGGCGCTGGACGAATGTTTGCGCCGGATCGCGGTTCCCGGCGAAGGTCCGCAGCGGATCTATCAGAATGTTTTCCTGAGTTACCGCAAATCACGGCTGGCGAAAAATTGACCCGAGTTCGACGATCCGGTTGGTCATCAGCCCGGTGGCTCCCATTCCGACCAGCTTGCGGGCAAGTTCCGCCGAGTCGCAGACGAAGAGATTCGGCCGCAACCCGAGTTCACGGCAGAGTTTGAAGGTTTCCGCCGACACGCTTTCCACCGTCGGCTGGACAAAGCGGCAGCCGATGGCGGCCGAAAGCCGCAGATTTTCCGGCTTGGCGCGTTCGTGCCAGCCGGGGGTCAGGCAAATCTGGATTTCCGGCGCGAAGTGCCGCACTTTTTCGGCGACCGGCAAGTCGGCGATGGTGAGATAAGCGCGGTCGCTCATCTCATACTCGCAGTAGAGCCGGCAGATCTCCTCCACTCCGGACGGATCGGCGTAGACTTGGATATTCATCGCCGCCCGGTTGCGGAAGCTCTGGAGCACCTCTTCAAAAGTCGGAATCGGACAGTCCG
Source organism: uncultured Victivallaceae bacterium (assembly GCA_964599205.1). Taxonomy (GTDB): domain Bacteria; phylum Verrucomicrobiota; class Lentisphaeria; order Victivallales; family Victivallaceae; genus JAVBUI01. The sequence goes on along the minus strand of CAZRFG010000023.1, from coordinate 14,784 downwards.
CGTAATGCGGCCGGCTCGCCCGTTCGCCGTGACGAAACCAGGAAAAATTGCGCTTTCTAAGTTCCGAAAGCGTCCAATCCTCCGGCCGCCCGCAGCCATCCGAAGTCCGGTCGATGGTCGGATCGTGAAGCACCACCGGCACCCCGTCGCGCGACATCCGGAGGTCGAATTCGATGAAATCCGCTCCCGCCGTCACCGCCCGCTCAAAGGCGATCAGGGTATTCTCCGGCTCGTCAAAAGACGCGCCGCGGTGCGCCGTCCACAGCACCCCGGGACTCTGATGCAGCTGATTCAGTGAAATCATCGAACTCCTCCTTGGTCATTCAAATCGAGAAACGCCGGATCGAGCAAATAGTCCGGCTCGAGGTGGCTCATCGAACGCAGCATCTGATTGCGGATATGAGGAATTCGCCGCTCCATTTCTGCCAGCAGCCGTTTGAAGTAGGCGCGGTCGCCGTCTGCTTCGAGCCGCTCGGCAAAAGCGCATTTGCCGGAGTTGGGAAAGTTGAAATTGGCGGCGCTCTCGACGATCAGCGGCTCCGGCGTCATGATCAGCGGGCGGATGATCCGGATGTTCTCTTCCTTTGCCGCGACGTTGGGCCCCATCGTCGTGATCCCCTGCCCCCGGGCCATGCTCATCAGAAGCGAGATGATGGCGTCGTCGAGGTGCTGGGCCAGCACCAGTTTGTTGCAGCCCAGCCGGGCGGCGAGTCCATAGAGTTTCCCCCGCCGCAGCCGGGAGCAGATCATGCAAGGGTTGTCGAAATTTTTCTCGCGGATCAGTTCGCCGATATCGATCCGGGTGACGTGGAGCCGCCAATCCTGCGCCGCGCAATAGGCCTCCAGATCCGCCATGCCAAAATCCGGAAACATCGGATCAAAGGTGGCCAATTCGAGCTCAAACCGGACCGGCGAGCGGCGTTTCATATACTGCAGGACATGGGCCAGGGTCAGACTGTCCTTGCCGCCGGACACGCCGAGCAGCAACCGGTCGCCGGCACGGATCAAATCATAGCGGCCGACCGCCTGCCCCGCCAGCCGGCAGATTTCGCGGAAGGCGCGACTTTTTTCGGGATCTTTTTCCATCGTATCCATATCAAAAAAAAGGCGCCCCGAAGGACGCCTTTGAACTCAACTTTGTGCTGCGGAACTCAGTTGCCGAAGAGGGTCTTGAATTCGTCGATGTTCTTTTTGTTGACCAGCACGTAGCGGACGTCGAAAGCCGCCTGGGGATCCTTGGGGGCCGCTTTTTCGTCGAAGACCGCTTTGGGGCTGACGGTGACCACGCCGGCGATCGCACCCTTGGCGATCGCGGTCGCCATGCCGGGCATTTCGCTGTAGCCGAGCAGCACCAGCGCCGGACCCTTGCCGCTCATCGCGGACGTGAAGAGCTTCAGCTTGGCGGCATCGCGGGGCACGCCGACCAGCGACATCACGACCTTGGCATCACCGTATTTGTCGACCACGGCGTCGAAGTCCTTGGCCTTCATGCGCTCGATCAGGGGTTCCATCATTTCGGCTTCGCCGCCGGGGAGCTGAATGGTGTCAACCACCACTTCGCCGCCGCCCATGCCTTCCTTGATCGCTTCGACCAGGGCGGGGATACGGGTGTCTTTGTCCCATCCGTTGTCGGCGATCAGCAGCACTTTGCCGCCGCCGAGATCGGACTTGATGAACTTGCCGACCACAAAACCCTGCGACGCGAAAAACCGGGCTTCATTGTTGCGGAGATTGTCGGTGCTGGAACCGAAAATGTTCATTTCCTTGAGAAGCAGAAAACCGCAGACCAGAACCACGATCATCAGTACCATTGCGATCGGCTTGGCGATGGCAACAGTGTTCTGCTTTTTGTTGCAGATAATCATCCCAACCAAAGCGGCTAACATGACCACGACCAACAATACGACTAACATATCGATTCTCCTTTTCGGGTTGTGAATGGGCTCTGACCATACCGTAAACTCGGTTTTGACAAATTTCAACTCTTTTCAGGATCATTTTTCGAAAAAATTCATTTTTTTTGTTTTTCAATTGCATTTTTGCAAATTGCAGGTTATTTTTAAATGTAAACCGAATTTTAAATCAGACCTTTATAAAAACCGGTTTTTATCACTAAGGAAAGGATTCTTATGGGAAAAATCATCAAAATCGGGATTGCCGGCTATGGTCGAAGCGGGCGGAACATCCACACCAACTGTCTGAAGCAAAAGACCGACAAGTTCCAGATCGTCGCCGTCGCCGATGCGCTTCCCGAGCGCCGCGAGGACGTCACCCGGGAACTCAACTGCCCGGTCTACGCCGATTACCGCGAAATGCTCGACAAAGAGACCGGCATCGATCTTTTTGTCAACGCCACCCCCAGCCGCTTCCACGTCGAAGCGTCGCTCGCCGGGCTCAAAAAGGGCGTCAATACGCTGAGCGAAAAACCCTCCGCCACCACCGTCGCCGATTTCGACGCGATCCTCGCCGCGGCCAAGGCGTCGGGCGCTTCGTTCTATCCCTTCCAGAACTCCCGGTTCTATCCGCATTTCATCAAGATCCAGGAAATTATCGCGTCGGGTGTGCTCGGCCGGATCATCGCCATCCGTTCCAACTGGAGCGGATTCGCCCGCCGCTGGGACTGGCAGACGCTGCAGCGTGAAGCCGCCGGCGGTCTTCTCAACACCGGCCCGCACCCGGTCGACCAGGCGGTGGTGCTCTTCGGTGAAGGGAATCCCCAGGTCTTCGCGCGGATGCATTGCAGCCACAGCGACCAGAACATGCCCGGCGACGCCGAAAATCACGCCACCGTGATGCTCTACGGCCCCGGCAAACCCGACATCGAAGTGGTGGTGAGTTCGGTTCAGGCCTATTCCCAGGGCGAGCAGTTCAATATCTGCGGCACCAACGGCGGCCTCACCGGCGGCGTTGACGGCCTCAAGTGGAAATACTTCGTGCCGGAAAACGAACCGGGTCAGGCGCTCTGGCAGCCTTGGAGCCGCAACCGCGAATACTGCGGTGAAAACCTCTCCTGGATCGAGGAATCGTGGTCGTACAAAAACGGCCAGCGCCCGGCCTTTGAGGCGATTGTCCACTCTTTCTACGATCACTTGTACGACGTCATCGTCAACGGTGCCGAGCGGATCATCAAGCTTGAAGAAGTCCGCAAGCAGATCTATGTGATGGAAGAAGCCCACAAGCAGAACCCGCTGCCGCGCCGCGTGCAATAAGATTTTCGCAACTTCGCCGCGTCTCCGGCCCGAAACGGCCGGAGACGCTTTTTTTTGCCGCTACACTTTGAGCTTGAAAATGCGCGCCGCGTTGTCGCAGAAGACCGCCTGATGGTGTTCCTGCGGCACCAGCCGGGCGATGAACGCGATATAATCGGCGAGGTTGACCAGCGGCCAGTCCGAGCCGTAGAGAATCTTGTCGTAGCGCGAGAGGTAGCCGAGCCAGGTGCGCAAATACTCGATGTAGCCGTGATAGCGGGTCATAAACGCCTCCAGCTCGAACCGTCCCTGGGCGAGGCCGGAGAGGTCGATCGCCACGTTTTCATTTTTGATCGCCACCTGGGCCGCGTCCATCGCCCACGGATTGCCGAAGTGGGCGATCACGAATTGCACCCGGGGGAAAGCCATCGCCACCTCGTCCACCGTCAATGGATGGGCGTATTTGAGGATGCCCTGGGTGCCGGCGGTGTCGCCGGTGTGAATCACCACCGGCACCTCGAACTCTTCGGCGAGTTCGAAGAAAGGCCGGTGCCGCGGATCGCTCAAATACAAGTGCTGGTAGCCGGGGTAGAACTTGAGCCCGGCGCAGTTGGCGCGCTCGAGGTGCCGCCGGTAGTGTTCGAGAATCCGCGGTGTGTTTTCCGGCGTCAACTGAGAACTGTTGACCCCGCAGCAGTAGACCAGATGGGCGGGCAGGTCCGGCCCGGCGAGGTCGGGAATCGAGGGATTCAAGCTCTCGGCATTGCCGCCCGAACTCATCACCACCCCCATAACCACGCCGAGCTCGGCGAAGACCCGGTCGAGGTGTTCTGCCTGGTTGAGGTGTCCGGCCGCTTCGGCGGCTTCGCGGAAGTAGTCGCGGTCGGCATAATGCAAGTGGGCGTCGATGATTTTCATTGGAGTCCGAATTTCTTTCCGAGATAGTTGAGAAACGGTTTTTCGTCGATTTCATCCGAGCCGAAAAGCCGGATGGCGAGTTCCGACGGCGTCAGCGACCCGCCGAAGCGGTGGATCTCGTGCCGCAGAAACGCGCCGAGCTCCGCAAAGGAGCCGCGGCCGATCCGCTCGTCGAGGTCGGGAATCGCCAGGTAAGCCCGTTCCCGGACCCGCGCCGCCAGCAGGTTGCCGAGGGCGTAAGTCGGGAAATACCCGAAACTGCCGTCCGACCAGTGAATATCCTGCAGCACCCCGTGCCGGTCGTCGGGCACCGTGACGCCGAGGTATTCGGCCATTTTGGCGCGCCACAACTCCGGCAGTTCGGCGACTTTGAAGCGATCCTCCAAGAGCCCGGTTTCGAGCTCATGGCGGAGGATGATGTGCAAGTTGTAAGTCACTTCATCGGCCTCGGTCCGGATCAGCGAAGGCGTGACCCGGTTGACCGCGGCGACGAATCCGGCTTCGTCCGCCGCCGCAAAAGCGGGGCCGAGTTTGCGGATTTGCGGAAAAGCGAACCGCCAGAAGGCGGCCGAGCGCGCCACCATGTTTTCAAAAAAACGCGACTGCGACTCGTGCCAGGCGAGCGAGGCCCCCTGCCCCAGCGGAGTCCGGGCCAAGGCGGGATCGATGTTCTGCTCGTAGATCGCATGACCGCATTCGTGAATGGTGCTGAACAGCGCCGAAAACGGATGCTCCGCCGAGACATGGGTGGTGATCCGGACGTCGGACGGACCGATGGTGGTCGAAAAGGGATGCACCGATTCGGCCATCACCCCCTGTGAAAAATCATACCCGATTTTCGCCCCGATCAGGCGTCCCAGCGCCAGTTGTTTCGCCCTGCCGACCGGCAGTTGCAGCACCTGGTCATCAACCCCTCGCGCCGCCAGCTCGCGGACGATCGGGGCGAGCCGCGTCCGCAGCCGGGTAAAAACCGGTGCGAGCTTGTCCTCGGTCAGCCCCTCTTCGTACTGGTCGAGCAGCGGGTCGTAAAGATGGCGGTACGGCGCGAAACACGCCGCCCGCTGCCGGGCGAGCTCGACCAATTCGGCCAGGCTCGGGGCGAAGTGCCGGAAATCATTGGCTTGCCTCGCCTTGCTCCAGGCGGTGAACCCGCGCCCTCCGGCCCGGCTCCATTTGCGCACCAGTGCGGCCGGAAGCTTCCGGCTGTGCTCGAAATCGCGTCGCACCCGCCGCCGCAACCGCGCCTCAAAGGAATCCGGCGCAAACTCGATCTTTTCGACCGCGGCGAGGAGATTGCCGGCTTTTTTTGAGACCGAATGTTGATGGATCAGCGCGCTCAGCGTTTCGAGCTGGGCCGCCCTCCCCCCGGCCGCCCGCTCCGGCAGCGAGGTCTGCCAGTCAAATTCGAGCAGCGCCCGCGCGCTTTCCAGATCTTGCAATTCATTGACGTGGATCAAAAAATCCCGCCATTTAGGGTGAATCTTCATAATTGTTCTCCGTAACAGTGACCGTTATAAAAATATCGTTCCGGTCCGTTTTTTCAAGCCCCGGAGTCTTTTTTGTCGCGTCGCGCCGGCAGAGATGTCGGGGAAATCCGAAGTTTCAGCGATGAAATTTCAAAACTGCTAATTATCTTTGATTTGTGCTATTGCGGTTTGAACATCTCCACAGTATACTTATAGCAGTTTCCGAAAATGGTAATCGTGCTTTCCCAATCCGAAGGAACCGGTTGAAAATGAAAAAGCAATTCACGCTGATCGAGTTGTTGGTGGTCATCGCCATCATCGCCATTCTCGCTTCGATGCTGCTGCCGGCGCTCAACCGGGCCCGGGAAGCGGCGCAGAAGATCAGTTGCACCAATACCATGAAACAAATGGGCCTCAGCGCCGGGATGTATTCCGGCGACAACGACGGCTTTCTGGTCCCCGCCCGCCAATGCAACCGGGTCGGCGGCTCGGTGCAGACGGTCGGCACCACCGACTGGTTCAAGGCGCTGCAGTATTACGACAGCGTCAACTTCACCCGCAAACACCTCTACGGCGGCGCCGTCGCCGCCATCCCGCTCTGCCCCGGCGCCTTGAAAAAAGCCGGCACCATCACCAACACGCTGACCGGCACCCTCAACTGGTGGACCTCGGGCGGCAGCGTCAATTCCCTCGGTGCCTACACCGTCTGGCAGAGCCTCGGTTATTTCGACCACGGCAATCCCAACGCCAGCGCCGTCAACCGTCCCAAGAAAACCGGCATGGTCCGCGGCGCCGGTCACAAGATTTTGATGCAGGAGGGGTACTACTCGGCGCTCTGGACCACCCCCGACCACTGGGACAACACCGCCAACACCTGTACCGCCTGGGATCAGCACAACAGCAACAGCATCAATGTGGTGATGACCGACGGCCATGTCGAGGTCATCCGCCGGATCACCGCCAATTCGCTTCTCGCCAATTCGCAGAAAGTCAGCGATTATTACACCCGGCTCGATCTCAACTGAGTTTTTGGCGCTTTCCGCGCCCCGCCGACTTGACAAAAGCGGTTTCCGGCGTTCTATTATGATCGGGCCTGTTTCAAAAGTGCGGAATCACTTTTGCAATCGGCTCGATCTTTTGTTTTATACGGGAGGCGCGACGATGAACGGCAAAAAATTAACAGTGGCGGATTTCCGCAAGTTCAAAGAGCGCGGCGACAAGATCGTCATGCTGACGGCATACGACGCTCCCACCGCCGCCATCGCCGCCAAGGCCGGAGTTGAAATTCTGCTGGTCGGCGATTCGATGGCAATGACCGTGCTCGGTTACGCCAATACCCTGCCGCTGACCATGGACGAAGCGCTGCATCACGCCAAGGCGGTCCGGCGCGGCGCGCCCGGTGCGTTTGTGGTCGGCGACATGCCGTTCCTGTCATTCCAGATTTCGGTCGAGGAAGCGCTGCGCAATGCCGGGCGTTTCCTCAAGGAAGCCGGCTGCGATGCGGTCAAAATCGAGGGCGGGGCCGAAGTCGCGCCGCTGGTTCACCGCTTCGCCGAAGCCGGCATCCCGGTGGTCGCCCACGCCGGTCTGATGCCGCAGCACGTGCTGACCTCGGGCGGCTACCGCGTCCAGGGGCGCAAGGAAGACGATGCCGCCCGCCTCGCCGCCGACGCCGACGCATTGGCTGACGCGGGCGCGTTTGCACTGGTGCTCGAGTGCATTCCGGCCACCCTCGGTGAAAGCATTTCGCGCGCGATTGCGATCCCGACCATCGGGATCGGCGCGGGAGCCGGTTGCGACGGCCAGGTTCAGGTGGTACATGACCTCCTCGGTCTTTTCAGCGGCTTTACCCCGAAGCACGCGCGCCGTTATGCCGAGCTCGGGGCTTTGATGGAAAAAGCGATTGCGGACTACGTGTCCGAGGTCAAAAACGGTAAATTTCCCGGAAGCGAGAATTCCTTTTGAAGTGACGGACGATGATCAGATTTGAAGTTTGCCAATGCCGCCTCGATATGGTGGTTGCCGCTCCCGGCCGGAAACGGTTCCGGGGGACTTCAGTCTTGTCCGAACTCGCCGATTGCGGTATTTTCGCCAGACTTTCCAATGACCCTCCGGGTCGAATGCGTATTGCGGCCGTTTCGCACTGAAGCGGCGGCCGCCCAATCCGGTTCTTACGCATGATGACAAAGCAAACGGCGGATCAATTCGGCCGCCGTTTCGGAAAGATTGGTTGAAAGATGGTCAGACACTACGAATTGATCGAGGGACGAGTGACCGCCTGTCCCGTTGATACCGAGGGACGCATTGCGATTTACAGCATGCCGACCGACGAGGAAAAGCTTTTCCTGATCGAAGAATACGGGATCGACGAGCACACCCTCAACTCCGCGCTCGACGAAGACGAAATCTCCCGTGTCGAGTACGAGACCAATCACGTCGCGGTGATCTTCAAGCGGCCGAGCAACTACAGTGCCGACCGCACCCTCGAATTCCGGGTCGTTTCGACCGGCGCTTTCATCTTCAAGGACCGCATCATCATCGTCCAGGCCGAGCAGACCCCGCTTTTTGAACACGGCCGCTCGCCGATCCGGGGCAATTCGGTACAGGGGATTCTGCTCCGGCTGCTTCACCACTCGACCCACCACTTTCTCGAACACCTGCGGATCATCCGCACCATCTCCGACGAGATCGAGGCCCAGATCGAGTTCTCGGTCACCAACAAGGCGCTGGTCAATATGTTCGCCCTGCTCAAAAGTTTGACCTACTACGAGAGCGCCACCGGGGCAAACCAGCTCCTGATGAGCAAACTGCGCGCCGACGCCAAAAAAGTCGGCTTCAACGAGGAGGAAATCGACTTCCTCGAAGACATCACGGTCGAAAACAAACAGTGCGACAACCTCGCCGGCATCTATACCGGGATTTTGACCGGGATGTCCGACGCGCGAGTGTCGGTCGTCAGCAACAACCTGGCGATCATCATGAAGTATCTCGCCTTCATCAACATCGTTTTTATGCCGATCAACGTCATCGTCGGCATGGGCGGGATGTCCGAATACAGTGCCATGACCAGCCACCTCTGGTGGCCGCACGCCTACAGCTTGCTCCTGATGCTGCTGGTGGCGGTCGGCTACATCACCTATCTCGCCGTCCGGGGGGTCGGCGAAGGCAGCAAATGAAACGCACCAACCCAAGAAAAAATTCGCATGTGGAACTCAGCCGATTTTTGCCGCAAGACTCTGTTTCTGCTGCTCGCCGCCACCGTGGTGCGACTGATATTTATGGCGGCGTCGCCGCTGACTGACCAATCCGAGGGCCGCTACGGCAGCATCGCCGGCAATATGGCCGCCACCGGCAATTTCCTCGAACCGAATTTCTGGCACGAAGGACAATACGTCTCCTTTGACGGCAAACCGCCGCTGATGTTCTGGATGTCGGCGCTCTGCGTCAAAGCGCTGGGGGCAAATGCTTTCGCGGCGCGGCTGGCGTCTTTTGCCGCCGCCGCCGTATTGCTCGGCCTCCTGTATTGCGTGATCAAACGGTACCGCGACCGGGAAACCGCGGTGCTGAGCGTGTTTTTCTGCGCCCTCAGCGGCTTTTTCTTTATTTTCAGCGGGGTTTGTTTGACCGACATGGTGCTCTGCATGAATATCGGCGGGGCGCTGCTGTGCTACATGGCGTTCCTTGCCGAGGAAACTTGCCGCGGGCGCAAACGCTGGAGCATGCTGCTTTTCATCTTCCTCGGCCTCGGCTTCCTCACCAAGGGCCCGGTGGCGCTGGCGCTGTGGGGCGCGCCGGTCTTTTGCTGGACGCTCCTCAACCGCAAATGGGCGACGCTCAAGGATCATGCCTGGGTGGCGGGGCCGCTCTTGTTCATCGCGATCGCCGCGCCGTGGTTCGTGCTGCGGAGCCGGGAAAATCCGGACTTTCTCTACTACTTCTTCGTCAATGAAAACTTCAAGCGCTTCCTCTTCAAGGAATACGGCGACCGTTTCGGCTCCGGCCGCGAATTTCATTATTTCGCCGCGGTCTGGATGTTCCTGGTCGACAATCTGCCGTGGTCGGCGATGGTGATCCTGGGCTGCCTCAAACGCGAGTTCCGGGAGAAAATCCTCGACTGGCGCAGCACCGTCGCCGATCCGGTCGCCGGCCTGGCGCTGCTGGCGGTGGTGCTGATCACCGGCTTCTGGTCGCTCACCAGCCGGGTGCCGATCACTTATCTGCTGCCGACGATTCCGGTGTTTGCGGTCTGGGCGGCAGTCCTGGTCCGGCGCTGTTTTCCGGAGGAGGACGCCCTCGCCCGGGCCCGCAAATATCTCTGGGGCCTCGGCGTCGCCACGCTGGCCGGGGTCAGCATCGGGCTGGCGGTGATGAGTGTGATGACCTATTACCAGCCGATCGCCACGCTCTATGTGATCGAAGCGGCACGCGAACTGCGCGCGACCAAGCCCGAGCTGGCCGGCAAAAAGTTCTATTTTGTCGACGAAACCCCCTACTCTGCCGACTTCTACGGCCGCACCGACATCATCAACCATGACAACGAGAGCCCGGTCGAAAGCATCAACCGCGCTCCTGAGGCGATCCTGATTTTCAACGAACGCGATCGCCGCCGGTTCGGGGATAATTTCCGGAAACTGGTGGTTCACCGCCAGGTCGGAGCCTGGTACATCGCCACCCGGACCGCGGGGCGGTAGCGGCCCGCGCGGAAGTCGGGCTTCGCTCAGGAGTGCTTGGCCGCGAAGCAATGGGCGGCGTGAATTTCCTCGCAGAGCCGGCGCAGTTTCTCCAACGTGACCGGCTTGGTCAAAATGGTGTCGAACGAGGCCATGTCGAAACTGTCCGAGCTCTCCACATCGGCGGTCACCGCGGCGAGGAAAACCCGGTCGCCGCCAGGGCCGCGCCGGATCCGGTCCGCGAGCTCAGCTCCGTTGAGCTCCGGCATCCAAAGGTCGCTCAACACCAGGTCGATCCGGTGCTCCTGGAGCACTTTGAGCGCTTCCGCGCCGCCGGAGGCGACATGGGGGGTAATCCCGAGCTTGCCGAGCATCGCTCCCAGCACCATCAAATTGAGCTGGACGTCGTCGACGATCAGCACCTGCAAATCGCTCAGTTTCGACATATTTTCATCGAACCCGCTGGAGCCGTCAGGGAGTTTGGCCGGAGACGCGCAATAAGCGACGTGACGAAGCGTCACGGTGAAGGTCGAACCTTTGCCGACTTCACTTTCCAGTTCAATCGTACCGCCCATTTTGTCCAGCATCCGCTTGACGATCGCCAGGCCGAGTCCGGTGCCGCTGTTGCCGGTGTGGGTACCGCGCATCGTTTTGGATTGCACAAAAGGCTCGAACAGCAGCTGCTGATCTTCGGCGGGAATTCCGATCCCGGTATCCATCACTTTGAAAGTCAGGGTGCCGAGCGCTTCGTCTTCCGGTTCGAAACGGGCGGCGAAAGAGAGTTTACCGGCTTCGGTGAACTTGAGCGCATTGCCCATTAAATTGAAGAGAATCTGGCGCAGCCGCAGTTTGTCCACGTAGATCAGCGGCATCGGCCGGATATCGTAACTCGACTCCAGGCCCTTCTCGGTCTGCTTGCGCCGGAAAATGTTGCCGATTTCGTAAACCAGCTCGGCGAAATCGGTCTCCGCCGGGTGGATTTCCATCTGGCCGGCTTCGAGTTTGGACAGATCTAGCACGTCGTTGATCAGCGCCAGCAGCGCGTTGCCGGCGCTGGCGATGGCCGCCAGATACTCATTCTGGAGCGCGGGCTCCAGCGTGTTGTCCTGCAGGAGTTCGGCAAAGCCGATCACGGCATTGAGCGGGGTCCGGATCTCATGGCTCATCGAGGCGAGGAAGAAACTCTTGGCCTTGTCCGCGGTCTGGGCTTGACGCAATGCCTCCAGCAATTGCCGGCGCCCCAGGTTCCGCTCGATCGCCAGTTCGATCAGGTGCCCCGCCGCCTGCAGGAATTTGAGCTCACGCTCCGAAAAGTTGCGCTGGTTGCGCTGGTAGATGACACCGAATTTCCCCCAGAGTTTGCCGTTGACGAAAATCCCGGATGAGTAGATCGACCGGATGCCGTATTGTTTGGCGACAGCCACCCAGCTGCCGCACATTTGTCTGCCCTCCTCGCTCAAGGGATCGACGACGACCAGCGGCTCCCGGTCCAGCAGTCGCAACATCCAGGGTTCGTCGGGCTTGAACCGGAAACTGGCGATTTCAATGCGCGGCAGCTCGTCGTCGGCCTGATATTCGCCGAAAAGCGAGACCCGGCCGTTTTCCGGATTGCACTCGATGATGAAACAGCGATCCGCGCCGAGCTGGCGGCAGAAGGCCTCCAGCACCAGTTTGATCGCAAGTTCCGGGTTGTCGGCCGCCAATACCGCCGCCATGCAGCTGTTGAGCAACTGCTCATTGGCCATCAATTCATTGAGGTCGGTGACGTCGATCGCGCTTTTGACCACATTGATCGCTTTGCCGCCGTCGTCGAGGATCGGTTCGGCGTTGATGATGTACTCGCGGCCGTTGAAGCGGCGGGTGGTCTGTTCATGTCTGCCGCTGGCCAGCGCGGCGCGGATCGGGCAGTCGCGGTCGTCAAGGGGGGAGTCGGAGCAGAATACGCGGCGATAAGGCTCCTTGAGGATTTCGCTTTCGCTCATTCCGATGATGGCGCAGGCGGCGGTGTTGACCCGGATCATCCGTCCGGTCGCGTCATAAAGCCAGATCGGAATGCCGATGTTATTGAGGATCAGTTGCTTTTCCCGGTTCGAGCGCTCAATCTCATCGAGCTGGAGTTTGCGGATCAGCGAAAGGGCGATGATGTTGGCGGTCGAACGCATGATCCGCTCGTCGACGTCGGAGAAGGCCCGCCGGTGACCGGTGTAGCCGACAAAGAGCATTCCCCACAGCTGCTGGTTGATCCGCACCGGCGCCATGATCAGCGACTTCGAGTCGATGTCCGGCTCCTCTTCGGCGGTGACGGTGACCAGCTGATCGGCTTCGAATTCGTCGAGGTGACGGTTCCAGAGCGCCTGATGGGCTTCCAGTTCCGGGCCCTCGACCGGCGACGGTCCGCCCTGCCGCCAGGCGCGATACAGTCGCAGCCGGCCCTCGTGATCGCGGCAGCCGATCATCATGCGGTCGCAATTGAGCTGGCGGCGCAATGTGCGGGCGATTTGTTCGAGCGTCTTTTCAAAATCGGTTTCCAGCGTCGCATACGACAGCACTTCATTGCTGATCCGTTCGCTTTCCAGGAGGTTGTGCAGCAGCGAGACGTCGATTCCGACGCCGAGCAGCATCTGCCTGCCGTCGATGGTGGTAAAGGGCATTTTGTGGATCCGCACATGCCGCCGCCGGTTGCAGCCGTCGAGGAGTTCGACGGTGGACTCCTTGCCGTTGGGCAGCAGCATGATCGCCTCGTCCGACTGGATGTCCTCCTCCGGGAAAAACGGGTCCGATTTGAGCTCGCGGTCATTTTTGCCGAGGAGCTGATCGATGCCGAGGTTGTAGAATTCGGCCAGTTTGCGGTTGGCCATGATATAGCGGAAGTCGTTGTCGGCGTCCTTGGCGTAGAAAAAGAACGGCACCGCGTTGATCACCGTGTTCCAGAGTTTGTTGGCGTTTTCGGTCTGGCGTTTGGCGTCCTCAAGTTCGGTGATGTCGGTAAAGGTATCGACCATCAGCATTTCGCCGTCGCGGAGCCGGAGCGGGAATTTGGTCACCTGAAAAACCTGATGGCTGCCGTCGATGGCGAAAAGTTCCTCCATGAACTGCAGCGTCCGTCCGCTTTCCAACGCCAATTTGTCCTGCCGCCGCCGGACCTCCGGGTTGAAGCCGGCGAAGTTGAGTTCGGCTTCGGTGCGGTTCTCAATCTCCCCGGCCGGCCGGCCGACGATTTTGCCGAAAGCTTCGTTGCAGAGGACGAATTTACCGTCGCCGACGGTTTGCCGGGCGGCGATCCCGACCGGCAGATGGGCGAGCAGATTTTCCAGCAGCGAACGGTTGACGGCGGCCGCCTTGCGGGCATCGCTCAGCTCGGTGATGTCCTGGGAAATCCAGACCGCGGTTTCGCGGTGAAAAAGATGGGTGGGCAGTTTCGAAACCACCGCCGAACGCAGCCGGCCGTCGGACTCGAATTCGACCGAGAGGTTTTTGCCGGTCTTGAGCACTTCGGCGACTTTCTCCGCCATCAATTTCCCCGCGTCGGAGTTCGGCAGGTCGGCGACCGTCCGCAGGCTGCGGCCGGACAATCCCTCGTCGTCGCCCGCCGCATAATGGAGAATATTGCCGTGGCCGTCGACGACGAAATAACGCACCGGCAGCGTTCTCACCACCTCGGCGTTGCGGTACGCGGAGCGCCGGCTGACGACGAACATCAATCCGAAAATAACCGCCGACAACAGCAGCGAAAAGACGATGATCCCGCCGGTTACGATTTCCTGCTGGTAATCCAGCCAGAGCGACTCCTTGCGTCCGAGCAGCAGGGTGTTTTCCGGCAAAAGGCTTTCCGCGACCGCGAAGAAATCGAGCATTTCGCTGTGGATGACGGTTTGCACCGGCAGTACCGTGGACGGAATTTCCCCGGCCGCCGTGCCGCCGAAAATCTGGACCATCCGCCGGGCGGTGTCGGCGCCCGAAGCCTGAAGCACCCCGGCGGCGACCCCGCCGACCACGCCGTGCTGCAGGATATCGGGATCGGTCAGCTTGAAAATCGGGATCGAACAGCGGATGCCGATCTGGTTGATGAACTCATGATCGACGTCGCTCCGGCCTGACTTGCGGTCGAGCCAGCGGTGGTAGATCACCACGCCGTGCCGCTGCAGGACCCGGATTGCTTCGATCGCGGCCTCGGTATTCACCTCTTCGCCACGCAGTACGGTCAGCGTCAGGCCGGAACCGTTGCGGATGAAAGTTCGCATCTGCTCCTCCACCCGGCGGCTGCCGTCGCCCCCGTCGGTCACCAGAATCAGGTCCTTGCGCTCCGGAAACAGCCGGAGCGCCAGCTCGGCAGTGGCCACCGGGGCGAGGCGGAGCGAATGGCCGGTGGCATTTGAACCGTCCGGAATGACCCGCTCGAACAGCACCCGTCCGGCGAAGATAACCGGCGTCCGCGGCGGAATTTCGCCGAGGTATGGACTGAAAGACTGGTAGGCCGGATCGCCGGCGATGATGACGGCGTCGAATTCGCCGTCTTTGATCTGCTCCAGAGTATTTTCGAAC